>CANJAW010000049.1:0-10970 GCA_947472215.1 Chitinophagaceae bacterium | reverse complement strand
TTGTTCATTTCCCTGATTTTAGTTTAAAAAATTAATTAATCCCCGTACCCATTTGTTTACGGGGCTGCAAAGGTAAGGCATTTAAAGGGAATTTGTCAATTGAAATTTGTTACCTATTTTATCCAGTACATTTTTTACCCTATCAGCCAGTTATACCCGCTTGTAATAGGGGTATTTCCAGTATTATAGCCCCATTGAGATGCAAGACGGAGAAGCTTATTCAAACAACAACCCCCGGCTGTTGCCGGGGGTTGAAGAAATATAATAAGGCGGTAATTATTTTTTTAGAGCCTCGGCCATTGTTTTACCAATGTCTGCCGGACTTGCTGCCACATGGATACCACAGGCTGCCATGATTTTCATTTTAGCTGCGGCAGTGTCATCTTCACCACCAACAATTGCACCTGCATGGCCCATTCTACGACCTGGAGGGGCTGTTTGACCGGCAATAAAACCAACTACAGGTTTTTTGTTGCCGGTAGATTGAATATAATATGCTGCTTCAGCTTCCATTCCCCCACCAATTTCACCAATCATCACGATGGCATCTGTTTCAGGATCGTTCATAAATAATTCAACGGCTTCTTTAGTGGTTGTACCGATAATTGGATCGCCGCCGATACCGATAGCGGTGGAAATACCTAATCCCGCTTTAGCTACCTGATCGGCTGCTTCGTAGGTGAGGGTACCACTTTTTGAAACGATACCAATTCGTCCTTTTACGAAAATAAAGCCAGGCATAATACCCACTTTACACTCGTCGGCGGTGATAATTCCCGGGCAATTGGGCCCAATCAGTCGAGTGGTTTTTCCGACTAAATAATTTTTTACTTTTACCATATCCTGAACTGGAATTCCTTCGGTAATACAAACCACTAGCGCAATTCCGGCATCTGCAGCTTCCATAATTGCATCGGCAGCAAAAGCGGGTGGAACAAAAATAATACTTACATCTGCACCGGTTGCCTGGACTGCATCCGCCACCGTATTAAAAACAGGTTTATCCAAATGGCTGCTGCCACCTTTTCCGGGTGTAACACCACCTACTAGGTTGGTGCCATATTCAATCATTTGGGTAGCATGAAAACTACCTTCCGTACCGGTAAATCCTTGTACAATGATTTTGGAGTTTTTATTAACGAGAACTGACATTGATTAATAATTAGTAGTGAAATGTAAAATTTGCGCAAAGATAGGGGATTGCCAAAAGTGATTTGGCTAATTTGATAATTTGTCTCCGTTTTTAAGCATTTCTTCCATATTCCGGTTGTCCGATATGATTCCTTTTGCTTCCAGCATGCGCATATCCTTGGCATCTTGCAGAAATTTAGAGGCAAAAATAAATTCGTTTAACCGCTCATTTTTTGAAAAAATAATTTCTTCATTGGTGCCAGTCCATTCTTTCTGGCCATTGTACATATATAAAATATTCTCACCAATTTCCATTACGCTATTCATATCATGCGTATTGATTACAGTGGTCATATTAAACTCTTTAGTAATATCGTAAATGAGTTTATCGATAACCATACTGGTTTGTGGATCTAAGCCAGAATTGGGTTCGTCGCAAAATAAATATTTTGGATTTAATACAATCGCTCTGGCAATACCTACTCTTTTTTTCATTCCTCCGCTTATTTCGGAAGGAAATTTATGATTGGCTTCTTCTAAGTTTACTCTAGCAAGTACTTCGTTTACCCGTGTTTTCTTTTCTCCATAATTCATTTTAGAAAACATGTCCAGCGGAAACATCACATTCTGTTCCACCGTCATGCTGTCAAATAAAGCAGATCCTTGAAATAGCATTCCGATTTGCTGACGCAATTCCTTCCTTCCTTGGTTGTTCATATCTGTAAAACTGAGCCCATCATAGAAAATGTGGCCACTGTCTGGCTCAAATAAGCCAACTAAACATTTTTGTAAAACTGTTTTGCCGCTGCCGCTTGTACCAATAATCAGATTGCATTTACCGGTCTGCATCACATGACTAACATCTGTTAGTACTATATTTTCCCCAAACTGTTTCCCTATATTTTTAAATTCGATCATATATTTTTCTCGACAACTTAGTGGGTGAGTAATACCTGGGTCAACACATAATCAGCAAATAAAAGCATGATACAACTAACCACTACACTTTTGGTGCTGCTCCGACCAATTTCCAATGCCCCTCCTTTAACATAGTATCCATAATACGAGGGAATACTACTGATGATAAAGGCAAAGGTGTATGATTTGATTAATGCAAAAGTTACATTGTAGGGAATGAATTTGGTTAGTAGCCCTCGGTCAAATGTTTCGGCCGATAATATGCCGGATGCAACACCGGCTATTCGTCCACCCCAAATGCCCAGTACCATCGATATGATTACTAGCAGCGGAATGGTAACCAGCGCTGCAGCAATTTTGGGTAATATTAAATAGGACTTGGTGTTGATACCCATTATTTCCAAAGCGTCAATTTGCTCACTCACTCTCATATTGCCTAGTTCGCTGGCGATTTTGCTGCCGATTACTCCTGCTAACACAATACAAACTAAGGTGGGAGAAAATTCTAGGATGACCGTATCTCTTACAATTTGCGCAATCGTTTCAGCAGGTATCAGTGGACTTACCAACTGGTAGGCAGTTTGTACGGCACTAACAGCGCCAATAAAAACAGAAATGATGGAAACGATTCCCAATGAGCCAATGCCGATATCCACACATTGCCGCATGAATTCTTTCCAATACATTTTAGAATTCTCCGGCTTGGTAAACATCCCCTTGAGCATGATTAGGTATCGGCCAAAATGTGTAAAAAAATCCATGGTACAAATTTATTGAAATTAAGGAGTTGTTCGGTTGATTATTTTCAAACTTTCTATAAAGCTGCTGCAGCCCATTTATTGAAATGAACTTTGTATTATTTCCTATCAGAAATTAATAATTCTTTGAGGTGTTGATACATCAGCTGCGGCATGGTAGTGCATTTTAAAAAAACTGGATTATTGTTATAATGCAGTGATAGTTCGCTTGCAAGTTGCTTTATTTTAGGCTCGGTTGATAGTTGGTCATCTGCAGCGGCTACCCTCAGGTCTCTAAGCCGTTGCCTTTCAGACTTGATACGGCGGATAATATGCGACCGTTCTTCTTGTTGATATTGTTTAATTACTTCATTGTTGAGGTGAGCTTTTACCAATTCAACAAAAACATTATTTTCTTTAAAAAATTGGGGCAGGTAATTATTTTTACTTCCTTCGTAAGACTGCTGGTCAAAATCAATCGATCGGATCTTAAATTGAACATCGTCAAAATCTTGGGTGATATCAAAAATAAAATTGTAGCTGCGCATATCTCCTAACAATCTTATAAAACATCGTTCATTAAATTTTACAAATTCCTTGGCAATTCTGATTGGATTAAATTCGGGTCTTTGTAAATATTGGGAAATAAACATATCGCCCGGCACACCTGAAATATGTTCTTCCACAATAGTGTTGCCATCGATTAAAAAATTCAAAAAATTAGGCGATAATAAATGCTCTAGTTCCATTCCAAAGATGCGGGAAGAGTCGGCTACTTTAATGTAAAAATAGTCATACACTTCATTGTAGTTGTTGACAATTTTAATTCTGAAAGGTTTTGAATTACCAAAGAGACAATAATCTATTCTTTCAATATATAGATGTTCTTCGGCTTGGGTATGTCCGCTCGATTTTAGGATAGAATACGTTCTTTTAAGCGATGCATGTATTTCATCCGTTAGGGATGGATTGTAAAAAACGGATTCCCACAAGGTATCCTTACCGGAATTATCTACCACAGGAATGCTAAAATTATAATGTTTGAGCGTATCGTAGGAAATAGGTAATGGTATCTCTCTGCCATAGCGCTTCAGGTATTTCCTGAAGGTTTTGCTGATGGCAAAAGAAATTTTCTTTTTGCTGACCTGGTCTTTGTTTTCCATAAGTTGGTTAAACATTATTTTGCTACTTAGAATCGATGGTTGTTAGAGTTCATGCGATTTGTTTTTAAATTTTTTCCACCATTTACTTGCTTTGATAGCCGATTTCGTATTTGATTTGCTTTTCATTTGAGCATCCACCACCGCTATCAGTACCATGTTAAAAATGGAGCGGATCGAGCTTCCTAGTTGAAGCACATGAACGGGTTTCTTTAATCCCAATAAAATAGGACCAATCGAATCGGCACCACCTACCTCTTGTAATAAATTATAGGCAATGTTACCTGCAGCAAGGTTAGGGAAAATCAGTGTATTCACTTCTCCATTCAGTAATTCTGTGAAAGGATAACTTTCTTTCAGTATTTCTTTGTTAAAGGCCAAGATACCCTGCACCTCGCCATCGCAGATTAGGGTAGGGTCCTTCGCCTTTACTATTTCTCTTGCCTTGCGAATCAGATTCGCCTCCGGTGAATCGCTGCTTCCAAAATTAGAATAAGAGAGCATGGCAATGCGGGGAACAATATTAAATTGTTTCACCTCTTTGGCGGTAAGTAAAGTGATTTCTGCCAACTCTTCTGCAGTAGGATTAAAATTGATAGTAGTATCTGCTAAAAATAGGGGCCCACGCTTTGTTAGCAGGATGTACATCCCTGCTATTTTTTTTACACCTTCTTCTGTACCGATGGTTTGTATGGCAGGCCGTATCGTGTCGGGGTAATTTCTGGTTAATCCACTAATCATACAATCTGCTTCACCATTTTCTACCAGCATACATCCAAAATAGTTGCGGTATTTCATCAGCTTATTGGCTTCGTGCCAATTGACCCCTTTGCGTTGGCGCTTGGCATAAAATATGTCTGCAAATTGTTTTCTCAACTCCTCTGTATCATCCGCCTTGGGATCCATGATGGGCATATCCTCTATGTCAATACTGTTATCAGCGGCTAGTTGCAGTATCTTCTTTCTGTCACCCAGCAAGATGGGATAGCCAACTCCTTCGTCCACCACCATTTGTGCAACTTTGAGCACCTTAATGTTTTCAGCATCTGCAAATACTACCCGCTTTGGATCTTTTCTGGCTTTATTGCCAATGACACGGCTCAACTGGTTGTCTAATCCCAGTCGTTTGTTTAATTCCAGTTTATATGCATCCCAATCGGTAATCGGGTATTTTGCCACCCCACTATCCATAGCAGCTTTTGCCACAGCCGGTGCAACGGTTGCGAGTAACCGCGGATCCAATGCCTTTGGTATAATATAATCGGGTCCAAAGGAAATTATTTTTTCATTGTAAGCTAGGTTCACAATTTCCGGAACAGTTTCTCTTGTTAGGTCTGCTAGGGCCTTTACTGCTGCCAGCTTCATGGCTTCATTGATGGTGGTGGCTCTTACGTCCAAGGCGCCTCTAAATATATAAGGGAAGCCCAGCACATTGTTTACCTGGTTGGGGTAATCACTTCTGCCGGTAGCCATGATCAAATCCTTGCGGGTTGCTATGGCAACATCATAGGCAATCTCAGGGTCAGGATTTGCCAACGCAAATACAATTGGCTTTTTTGCCATGCTCTTTACCATTTCTGTAGTTACTACATTACCTGAACTAAGTCCTATAAAAACATCTGCATCTTGTAATGCTTTTGCCAGATCGTACGCCTTGTATTTTTCATCCACACAAAAGCTTTTTTTCAGCTCATCTATTCCTTCACGGCCATGGTATAAAATACCTTTTCTATCGAAAACCATAAAGTTGCTATGTTTTGCCCCAAGTGATTCATATAATTTCATGCAGGCTACGGCGGCAGCTCCTGCTCCATTCACTACAATGCGTACATTTTCAATTTTCTTTTTCTGTAATTCCAAAGCGTTTAACAAACCAGCAGCGGATATAATGGCTGTTCCATGCTGGTCATCATGCATGACTGGTATTTTTAGCTGTTCTTTTAATTTCTGTTCAATATAAAAGCATTCAGGCGCTTTGATATCCTCGAGGTTGATACCACCAAAAGTAGGCTCCAATGCTTTTACAATCTGTACAAATTTCTCTGGATCTGTTTCATTGATCTCAATATCAAATACATCAATGTCTGCAAAAATTTTAAACAATACGGCCTTGCCTTCCATTACGGGCTTGCCCGCTTCGGGGCCAATATTTCCTAATCCTAATACGGCTGTTCCGTTACTAATGACACCCACTAAATTTCCTTTGCCAGTATACTTATAAACATCTTCTGGATTAGCCGCAATTTCAAGACAGGGTACTGCCACCCCAGGTGAATAGGCGAGGGAAAGGTCTCTTTGCGTTTTTGATTCTTTGGTAGGAATCACTTCAATTTTACCAGGCCTTCCCTTTGCGTGATATTCTAGGGCTTGTTCTTTGCTTAATTCTTTCGACATAATCTATTTTTTTAAAGCTCTTCTTTTGACAAAAGATGTACCATCCTATTAATTATTCTGCGTTGGTGGCACCTAGTAACGCCATCATTCCCATTCCTATCTCAATAGCCTCCTCATCAATATTGAAGGTAGGGGTGTGAACGCCGGCTGTAATGCCTTTTGCACTATTGGCTGTTCCAAGTCTGAAAAAACAACCCGGTATTTTATGTGAGTAAAAGGCGAAATCTTCTGCGCCCATTCTTAATTCGGTTTCCTCCACATTTTCCTTACCTAAAAATGATTCTGCTGTTGTTTTTGCTGCCGCAGTGAGTGCTTCATTGTTGAGTACAAATGGATAGCCGATATCAATTTTTATATCAATGGTGGCACCCATACTTTGCACCAATTGGGTGGAAAGGTTGGTTATTAACTCATGTGCCTTGTATCTCCATTCCTCATTCATAGCCCTGAATGTACCCATGAGCTTAACCTCCGAAGGAATTACATTGGTGGTATTGCCTCCATGAAAGGAAGTAATGCTGAGTACGGAAGGGTTAAAAGGACTATTGTTTCTGCTGATGAGTTGTTGTAAACTGACAATTAAATTGGATGCAATCAAAATGGTATCCGCAGTGAGCTGAGGCGCAGCTGCATGGCCACCTTTTCCTTTGATGGTGATATAAATTTCATCTGCACTCGCCATAGCCATGCCACCTCGGAAACTGAGTTTTCCCTTTTCCATGGCAGTATGCACATGCATTCCGAAAATATTTTTGGGGGCCGGATTTTCCAACACCCCTTCTTTGATCAGGATGCTGGCACCTCCAGGATTCTTTTCCTCACCTGGTTGGAAGATGAACTTGACGGTGCCTTCCCATTGTTCCTTTAATTCACTTAATATTTTTGCAGCGCCTAGTAAACAACTAGTATGCACATCATGCCCACAGGCATGCATCACGCCAGGGTTGGTTGACTTATAAGGGATATCATTTTCTTCCATGATAGGTAATGCATCCATATCCGCCCTAAGTGCTACGACCCTTTTTTCTGGATTTTTGCCATGCAATAATCCTATGACTCCCGTTGTTGCTTTTATTTCAAATGGAATATTAAAACTGGTTAATTGTTGTTGAATAAATCGGGAGGTCTCAAATTCCTGGTAACTTAATTCGGGGTGAGCATGCAGGTGTTGACGAATCGAAATAAATTCGGCTGCATATTTTTTTGCAAGGGTCTTTATTTGCTGTTGTAATGATTCACTCACGTAGGTTTGATTTAATGGTAGAAGTAAGGTAAGCATTCATAAATTAACCTGCACAATTTTTAAAAAAAATGGGCAAATTAAATTTTGTTATAAAGTCTCTTTATTTTTATCTGCTTTAATTTCAATAATTTCTGGTACTAAGTATATATCTGTCGTAACCAGTTTGTTGAGGATGATTTCTTTCTTGTATTCCTCTGCTTCCAGTTTTTCAATAAAATTGCCCAGCTTTACCTTGATGTAGGGCGGCTGAAAACTCATGTATATTTTCTGTTCAGGAAATAGTTGCAAAAGCTTTGCCCTTACATTCATTGCCTTCGTGCGATCATTGGTACTCAACACCATCAATCGAAACCCTTTTGCAAATTTCGGTCCGTTTGCAATGGCTTCATTGAGTTCTGCTTCTTTCTTTGCCAAAAGCTCTATACGGCTGTCTTTAATAACGGTCACATTTCCCAGAGACACCAGCGTGTCATTTGATGTACGTCCTTGTGCATTTATAGTAACTACCGAAAATAAAAAAGACAATATCAAAAACAATATTTTCATTTGTGTAGATTTATTTTTCATTGGTCACATTTTTCGGCTTTTGGAAAATGCCTTTGTTTGACAAATGGTAAGTCGTTGTTATCCAATTTACAAAAACTGTTCCACTTAATTTTTTTCAGCAGCTTCATTTACAATGGCGATACTGCTGCTGCAACCTAACCTGTTGGCGCCTGCGTCAATTAACTGTTTTGCAAATTGATAGTTTTTAATCCCACCGCTTGCTTTAATGCGTACATTGTCTGCCAGGTGTTTGCGCATTAATTGTACTGCTTCCACTGTAGCCCCTTTTTCTGCATAACCGGTAGAGGTTTTCAAAAAGTCAACTCCCGCAGCACCATACAAATCGCAGCATTTGATAATCTCCCCATCTGTAAGAATACCTGATTCGATGATAACTTTAATTAGCTTATTTTTATTTTTTACGATGGGTAAGATTGCATTAATCTCATTGGCTAAAAATTGCCAATCGTTATTTTTTATAGCACTGATATTGATTACCACATCTAACTCATCTGCGCCATCAATGATGGCTAGCACCATTTCCGCTACCTTGGCTTCAATGGCAGCATATCCAAATGGGAACCCTATTACCGTTGCTACTTTTATAGAACTGTCACCTAATAGTTCTTTTGCTTTTTTTACATAGAGTGGGGGAACACAAACTGCTGCAAATTGGTATTTCATTGCTTCGGCACAAATTTTTTCAACATCCCCCATGGTGGTGGTAGGCTTTAAAACAGTGTGATCGATGTAGGCAGCAATATTCATGATTACAGTAATGAACTACAAATTTACAGTTTCGCAACGGTAAAATGGCATTTGTGACCACCAATCCTACTAGTGCAGCATTCGGACAAGTAGCGGCAGTAAACTGTTTTTATAACAACAATGCCGGAATTTAGTTCCGGCATTGTATAGGTGTAATTGCTTAGTTAGGCATCTTTTCCGTGGCAGTTTTTAAATTTTTTGCCACTACCACAGGGACAAGCATCATTTCTGCCAATTTTAGGTTCTACTCGAATGGGTTCCTGCTTTATGGCTGGAGAAGGATCATTGTAATCATTCTCATTCGACATGTACTCAGCGCCTCCAGAAGCTACTCCGGCAAACTCCTCCTTTCGTTGACGCATTTTACTCATATCTGTTTTTTGTTCCCGGCCCTCCTTAATTTTTCCTCCATCGTTATCTTCCATCGGAATGGCACAATGACAAAGGAAACTTACGATATCCTTATTCACCTGGTCATCCATTTGTTTGAATGCGCCAAATGCTTCAATTTTATAAATTACCAATGGGTCTTTTTGCTCGTATCCTGCAGTTTGAACACTGTGTCGCAAATCATCCATTGCCCTCAAATGCTCTTTCCAGGCATCATCAATGAGTGCTAGGGTAATGCTGCGTTCTAGGGCATTGGGTAATTCTGCGCCTTTGCTTGAAAGTGTCTTATCTAGGTTGGCGAGGGCTTGAATTACTCTTCGTCCATCCGTAAACGGTACCGCTACATTTTCAATATGATTGCCCTGTTCTTTGCGGATATTTTTGATGATAGGTAAAGTCTGTTCTGCTACTGCAACCACCTTGCGATTGTAATTTGCTTTGGCTTCATCGTATAACTTTTCAGCTGTTACATTGACCACCCCTTTTTCTAGTTCTTCGGGAGCAATAGCGGTATCGATTCCAAAGTTCATGATGGCCGACAGTTTAAAACCCTCGTGGTCATTGCTTTCTTTAAAAGAATTGATTAGTCCCTCTGCTACTGAGTAAAAGGCATTGTCAAGATCCAATGCAAGCCTTTCTCCAAACAAGGCGTGGTTTCTTTTGCTGTACACAACGTTGCGCTGCTTGTTCATTACATCATCGTATTCCAACAAGCGTTTACGAATGCCAAAGTTATTTTCTTCCACTTTTTTCTGAGCCCTTTCAATGGATTTGGAGATCATACTATGTTGAATCACTTCTCCTTCCTTGTAGCCCATTCTGTCCATCAGCGAAGCAATACGCTCACTACCAAACATACGCATCAAATCATCTTCCAGGCTAACAAAAAATTGGGTACTACCTGGGTCACCCTGGCGCCCTGACCTTCCGCGCAACTGCCTATCCACCCTTCTGCTTTCATGCCGCTCGGTACCTACAATGGCTAGGCCACCCGCTTCTTTAACACCTGGTCCAAGCTTAATATCCGTACCTCTACCGGCCATATTGGTGGCAATGGTAACGGCTCCAGCAAAACCCGCTTCTGCTACTACCTGGGCTTCCTTGGCATGTTGTTTGGCGTTCAATACATTGTGGGGGATATTTTTTTGCTTCAGCATCCTGCTCAACAATTCACTAATTTCTACCGAAGTGGTACCAACTAGTGATGGTCTACCGGCAAGGCGTAATCGCTCAATCTCTTCAATTACAGCCTTGTATTTTTCACGTTTGGTTTTGTATACAAGATCCTGCTCATCTATGCGGATGGCAACCAGATTAGTGGGGATAGTAACTACATCTAATTTATAGATATCCCACAACTCAGCTGCTTCTGTTTCGGCAGTACCTGTCATCCCACATAATTTGTGGTACATACGGAAGTAGTTTTGCAGCGTAACGGTTGCATAGGTTTGGGTACTTGCTTCGATTTTTACATTTTCTTTTGCTTCAATGGCTTGATGCAAACCATCCGAATACCTTCTGCCATCCAGTATACGGCCGGTTTGTTCATCTACGATTTTTACAGATGAATCCATTACCACGTATTCTGTATCCTTGTCAAATAGCGTGTAGGCTTTCAGTAATTGCTGAACCGTATGGATGCGATCAGCCTTTAAAGAGTAATCGTTTAAAAGGGCTTCTTTG
>CANJAW010000048.1:0-11032 GCA_947472215.1 Chitinophagaceae bacterium | reverse complement strand
CGGCGCCATTTACCATACAACCAACATTGCCATCTAGTTTTACGAAGTTAAGGTTGAATTTACCTGCCTCTACTTCGGTAGGATCTTCTTCCGATATATCGCGCAGTGAGGCAATGTCTGGATGGCGCATAATCGCATTGTCATCAATGTTCATTTTACAATCTACCGCAATAATCTTGTCATCGCTGGTTTTGAACAATGGATTAATTTCCAGCATACCGCAATCCAGCCCCACATAAGCTTTGTATAAATTGGATACAAATTTCACACAATTCTTAAATGCTTCACCAGTCAATCCAAGATTGAAAGCGATTTTGCGTGCCTGAAAAGGCAGGAGCAATCCACCTGGGTGAATCCATTCCTTAAATATTTTTTCTGGGGTATCGTGTGCTACATCTTCAATATTCATTCCACCTTCTGTGCTATACATCACTACATTCTCTCCTTTAGAGCGATCCAATAAAATGGATAGGTAAAATTCTTTTACGGGGTTGGCTCCTTCATAGTACACATCCTGTGCTACCAATACTTTATTGACCATCTTGCCGGAAGGGCCAGTTTGAATGGTAACCAACGTACCTCCTATAATATTTTGTGCAATTTGTTTTACGGCTTCAGCATTTTTACCTACCGCAACGCCGCGCTGGTCAGTTCCTGTGATGGTTCCCTTGCCGCGTCCACCAGCATGAATTTGGGCTTTTACTACCGCAAATTTGCTTCCGTATTGGGAGTGAATTTGTCTGTAAGCATCTTCTGCTTCAGTAGCTGTATTACAGGCAATACCTTCTTGTACAGGTACATTGTATTTTTTTAATAGTTCCTTTGCTTGATACTCGTGGAGATTCATGTAGTAAAAATTTTGGCGAAGATAGGAAACTATGTGTCAAAAAATTGCCCCCGATTATTGGAAGGCATCCTACATTCATTTTGCTTATTCATATTTAAAAAATAGCAATATGAATTAGTTTACTTGCCTATTTATAGCAAATTGGTTGAAAGCAATGCGCCAAGGGTTTATTTTATCAATATTTTAATCCATCCTTGGGGATAGTTTAGTTTCTTTGCACAACCATTTTTGCTATTTCAGCAGCAAATACTCTAGATAGTAAATTCCAACGGGCAGGGTGGTTGAAAAAACGTTCAAATTATTTATTTAAAAATATATGCTAACTAAAATTGATGCGGCGGTTCGTTTCATCCGAACTGTGTATACCGACCATCCTTCAGTAGGGATTGTATTGGGAAGTGGCTTGGGCAGTTTTACTGCCGAGATGACAATAGAAAAGGAAATACCCTATGGCGATATACCTCATTTTCCGGTAAGTACCGTGGAGGGGCATAGCGGCAAATTAATTATTGGTGTATTGGGAGGAAAAAAAGTTATTGCGATGGCCGGACGCTTTCATTTTTATGAGGGATACTCGGTAGAAGAAGTTGTTTTTCCGATTCGGGTAATGAAATTTTTGGGTATCCAAACCTTGCTTATCAGCAATGCCGCAGGAGGGATGAATACCAGTTTTGTGGTAGGCGACCTGATGGTTATCAAAGACCATATTAGTTTGTTTACCGCCAACCCACTCATAGGAAAAAATATAGATGCCTTAGGCCCACGTTTCCCGGATATGAGTGAGCCATATAGCAAAACGTTGATTGCTACTGCCCATTCAATCGCCGCTGCTAATAGCATCGATTTAAAAGAGGGTGTTTATTGTGGCGTTACTGGTCCCACTTTTGAAACAAGGGCTGAATATAAGCTCTTGCATATTATTGGTGGCGATGCGGTAGGGATGAGTACGGTGCAGGAAGTAATCGCTGCTGTGCATATGGGTATGACGGTTTTTGCCATCAGTGTGATAACAGATTTAGGCATCCGTGAGGAAGAGAATAAAATTACCCATGCAGAAGTATTGGAAGCTGCCAGCAATGCGGAACCTAAACTTACCTTCCTGTTCAAAGAATTAATTGCTCAATTGTAATCAATGTTTAAAACAGTTGTCACCTTATTTTTTTTGCTGCTACTGCATACGGCTTTTGCACAAATCCCGAAAAGGCTTGGTGGGGTAGTTGGGGGTAATAGAGGTGCTGCTAACAACTCCTCTGCCAGACCCGGCGGCAATGCCAATTCCACCAACGATGCTGCTCGCGATACCAGTTCTAAAAACGCCATGCTTGGATTTGAACATAGAGACGATGCAAAGGATTCCATTACCATCAGTTTCAAATACCTTGATTCTATCCGCAACAATAAATTGGATACTTCCATTAATGATTTTTATACTTATTTTCCGGCACCTGCTGCCCAGCAATACTTAGGTAACAATGGCGCTGCCGGTTATTCATTGATTTTTGCTCCCTTTCTAAAACCCGGTTGGGATGCAGGTTTTCACGCCTTTGATGCCTATCGGTTTACGCTGGAAAATACTCGATTTTTTAAAACCACCAAACCATTTACCCAGTTTGGTTACCAGTTGGCATCTGGTAAAGAGCAAATGATCAAAATATTGCATACCCAAAATCCCCAACCCAATTTAAATTTCGGATTTGAATATCGGTTGATTTCTGCACCAGGTTTTTTTGTGACTCAAAATACCAATCTCAACAATTATCGTCTTTTTAGCAATTACCAGGGTAAGCGGAAGCGCTATGCAGCTTTTTTTACCCTGTTGGGCAACACGGTTAAAAATTCAGAAAATGGCGGTGTGAAAAATGACAGCCTACTTTCTGACAAGGATTTTTCACGGCGTTTTACCATTCCCGTTAATTTGGGTGGGGATGCATCAATACAGCCAAACCCCTTCAAGTCGTCGGTCACCACAGGAAATGCATATAAAGAGGCTACGTTTTTTTTAAGGCAAAGCTATGATATCGGCAAAAAGGATTCCGTAGCGGTAAATGATTCCACTACCGAGTACCTGTTTTATCCCAAACTCCGTTTTCAACATACGTTCACCTATAATTCTTACAGTTACCAATTTAAGGATATTGTGGCAGATTCATCCCTTTATCAAAAATGGTATGACACTACTTTACGCCGCCCATCAGATTCATTGATTGTAACCGATCAATGGAAGATAGTAACCAACGATTTTTCGCTGGTGCAATTTCCAGACACGAAAAATGCTGCGCAATTTTTATCTGCAGGCGTTAGGCTTGAAAATTTGAAAGGAATTTTTGCCAGCGGAAGTAAAAATTTTTACAATATTGTATTGCATGGCGAATATCGAAATAAAACCAGGAACCGATTATGGGATATTCTTGCTAAGGGGGAGTTTTACCTTAATGGTCTTAATAGCGGCGACTATAGCGCATTCGCTACCTTGAGTCGCATCCTCAACAAAAAACTGGGCAGCGTTCGGCTACTTTTTAATAATGTCAACAGAAGCCCTTCTTTCATTTACACAGGGTATTCATCTTTTAATTTCGGCAACAAGGGGAATTATAAAAAAGAAAATATCATGGTGCTGAAAGCTTCTGCTGAAAATCCATTTTTTAATATTGCCTTTTCGAATTATTTAATGACCAACTATTTGTATTTCACCGATTTTTATCATACGGCTCAATACAGTCGATTGATTAATTTACTACAGATTACGGTGTCAAAAAAAATACCCCTTAGCAAAAGATGGAATTGGTATACCGATATTACTTTGCAGCAAACTGATGGTGCCGCTCCTATAAAATTACCCTTCCTCTTTACCCGCAACCGGCTGGCTTACGAAGGGATATTTTTTAGTAATTTGAATTTGAGTGCAGGTCTTGAGTTTCGTTATTACACTTCTTATAAATTCTATAACTATTCACCGCTGGTGGGCCAGTTTACAACGCAGGATGTGGTAGCTGCAAAAAACAGGCCCGATGTCAGTGGATTTCTTCATTTTAGAATCAAAACATTTACCGCCTATCTTAGGGCTGAAAATTTAAATGCAGTTGATTTCTCCAATGGCTTCGGATTTACTAAGAATAATTTCGCAGCGCCACATTATGTTTATCCGGGATTTGTTTTTCGATTGGGAATCCTTTGGAATTTTATTAATTAGTTCAGTTTCATCCTTTTGTACTTGGATGGAAGGTAAAGGCGGTAGTTTACCCCTAGCTTTGTAATTGCAATTACCTCTCCTATGCAATTGTTAAATTTTTAAAATGGTACTATTGGCTTTGTTGTATCCATCGAAACAGATTAACTTTATGCTATTAATGAAAAAGATCATCACCTTTATTCTAGCAATCTTGTACATGGGCGTATCCTCGGGGATAGCCATGGAGATACATTATTGTATGGGTAAAAAAGCGGGCGTTGATTTTTTTGGCACTGGCAATGATACATGTGGTAAATGTGGAATGAAGGAAAATAAAACCAGTTGCTGCGGAGATGTACATCAATTTGTGAAATTAGCTGATGCACACCAGTCGGTTACCAACCAGCTTGTATTTGGGCTGCCGGATCTGGCCATCTCACATTCCTTTATCGCTTACCAGGTTCAATTCCCCAATCCGTCAGTTACCAAAGCTGACTATATTTATTCGCCCCCCGATGATACCAGGCCTTCTGCCTGTATTATGAATTGTGTTTTTAGACTCTAGACATGGTTGGTTAGGTTGACTGCTCCGCTATGAGTGGCAGCGGTTCTCTGTATGCTTGCATACCATCAAATTTAATTCATCTATCTAAATTTATTTAGAATGAAATCATTATCTATTTATGCTGTATTTATAATCAGCATTTTCGCATCTAGCCAATCCTTTGCTCAAAAAAATGTAGCCAACGATACCATCAAGGTTTGGGGCAATTGTGGCATGTGTCAGAAAACCATTGAAAAATCTGCAAAAGTAGCCGGAGCCTCATCCGCCAACTGGAATGAAGACACGAAGCTGCTGACTGTATCTTATAAGTCCAAGAAAACAAGTCTTGCACAAATACAGCAATCCATTGCAAGATCAGGTTATGATACACAGGACTTCACTGCAGATTCCAGTGCCTATTATGGTTTACATGGATGTTGCCAATACGAGCGCAAGAACTTAGCAGCTACTGAAGCTGCAAAGAAAGATTGCTGTAACAACAACCAGTGTTGCAACGAAGTAAAGGCCTGTACCGACATGGCATCTTGTAAAAATAAGGTTTGCTGTAAACTGTAAACTGGTAAAAAAAATCATCGAATGAAGAAGTTGTTTACATTAGGAATGTTTCTTTTTTCCATTGCGGCCTTTGCGCAGGTAACTAGTTTGTCTTTACAGGCTAGTGGGTTAACCTGTAGTATGTGCAGTAATGCAATCAATAAATCGTTGCAATCACTCAGCTTCGTTGAGCAGGTAACGGCCAATATCAGCAATTCAACTTTCGATATCTTATTGAAGACGGGGAGCCAGGTGGACTTTGACCAACTAAAAAAGAAGGTGCAAGATGCCGGTTTTTTTGTGGCTAATTTATCTGCCAAATTCGATTTTAAAAATGTAGTTATTAAAAATGACAGTCATACCGTTATCAACGGTATGACTTTTCATTTTTTGCATTCTACCGATCAAATCCTCAATGGGAGCAGAACGATTCGCTTGCTGGATAAGGGTTTTGTAACAGCTAAGGAATATAAAAAAAATGGCCAATTCACCTTGATGGAATGTTATAAAACGGGCAAGGCGGGTACTTGTTGTGAAAAAGATGGGCTTGTCATTGGCACAAGGGTATTTCACGTAACGATGTAGGGTCAAGCGCTAAGGAGCCAGTAACAAATCTTGTTTGTTATTTCAATTTTGTAAGATGGGGGATGAACTATTATAGCAGGGATGCATTGTATTGCTTTGTGCCTTAAATTAAAAATGGGATGAAAAAAATATACTTAGTGCTTTTTGTAATCTATGCAAATGCAGTAAAAGCACAGGAGCTTTTTGTATACACAGAGCCTGCAAGTAATATGGCAGCAAAAAGTATCGGCCTAAGATTGAATCATTATTGGATGAGGGAAACTGAGGTCAATCAGACTAATTATCATTTGCTTCCGGAAATCATGTGGGGGGTGTCAAAAAATGTGATGATTCATGCAGAAGGTTTTATGAGTAACCAGCAAAAGGGTTTTACATTGGAAGGAGGGGCATTGTATGCTAAATATCGCGTTTTTAGTATTGATGATGTTCATAGCCATTTTAGGGTGTCTGCTTTTGGAAGGTACAGTTTCAACAATAGTGAAATTCATCAGCAGGCGATTGATTTTAATGGCCATAACACCGGTTATGAAGGGGGAATGGTAGTTACCCAGTTGGTGAAAAAGGTAGCTGTTTCAGCCAGTTCTTCAATATTGTATGCAAAAGATAATGGGACGGAAAAATTTACTTATGAAGATAAAAATAGGAAAGCTTTCAACTATACTTTTTCGGTCGGTAAATTATTATTGCCAAAAGAATATACCAGCTACGGACAAACGAACATGAATTGTATGTTGGAATTACTGGGGCAAACTTCCCTAGGCAATGGCTACACTTTCTTAGATGTGGCGCCCTCTGTTCAGTTTATACTCAATAGTCGCGTTCGGCTGGATCTGGGCTATCGATTTCCACTCATTCACTCATTGCAACGAACTGCTGCCCGGGGAGTATTGTTGCGAATGGAGTATAATATCTTTAACTTGTATTAAAATGAAAAAGATAATCGGTTGGATAGCATCCTTGTTTAAAAAAAAATGTTGTCAATGAAAATTGTATATGCAGTTGTGCTCTTTATTGGTAGCAGCTTTTATGTAAATGCACAAGTTACTATTGGAGAATTCGCCCCCGAATTTTCTTTGCGCAATGCTAAAGACAGTTTAGTAAGCTTGTCATCCTTTCGAGGAAAGGTAGTGTTGATTGATTTCTGGGCGAGTTGGTGCAGTCCTTGCCGTGCTGCAAACCCTAGTCTGACAAAGCTCTACAACAAATACAGTGCAAAGGGATTTAAAGTGTTGGGGGTATCGATTGATAGTGAAAAAGCAGCTTGGCTGAAAGCGATTAAGCAGGACCATATTCACTATTCCCAGGTAAATGACCCTGCAGGCTGGAATTCACCAGTGGCTGAAAAATACGGGGTCAATATGATTCCTACTTCGTTTTTATTGGATAAGCAAGGGAAAATTATTGACATCGATTTATCCGGGCCACTATTGGAAATCAAAATTAAGCAGCTTTTAAAAAACTAGTTGGTAAAATTTATTCAATGGCTTCCACCAGATAGCCTAGTAAAGGTTTGTTATTGACTAGCAGGGTAACAGGATAGGTGTCTTCCAAATCAAATTTATAGCTGAAGGAAATAATTCCGTTTGAATTGGTGTAATCCACCGTTTTTGTTTTTTTTATTTTATTTTCGCCTATTTCAAGGGATACTATTTCTATCGCACTATTGGTATTTAGTTTAATAGAAAAGAATACCGGCTTGCTGAGCTTTGTTTTAATGAGGCCATTCTCAGGCAAAAATTTACCTAGTCTATATTCATAAGCGGCGCTTTTTACCAGTGGCAATGAAAAAAATGAGCTCTCGCTTTTTGGGCCTACACCTAGCATCCAAGCACTATTATCGGGAAAGTGCTGGTAGTTAAAAATGGTTTTATCCGAAAAACAATAATCGGTATTGAATGCCTTGGTAAACTTGGTCATTTTATCATCGGTATATCCGCTACCCCAGGTAGGATCTATATAATACCATGAATCGGGACTTTGTCCCAGCTGAACTACCGCCCAAGTGTGATTGAGACCGTCGGGCTTTTCAATGATTTGTTCAGTAGAAAATTTCGCATATCCATCTACGGTAAGGCAACGTATTTTTACCACACTGCACATATCTTGAAACAAACCTGCAAAGCCTGCAGCTGTTGCTTTCCTTGATTTTAATACAAGGTCGGTACTTGTTTTTTCGTTGTCATTGTTTTTGCCTGCCTTCAAATCGTAATTGATATTATTAGCGACCCAGTCAAAAATGGCCCTTACCTTATCTTTTGGATCGGGGAATTTTTTGGTTACCATGTAACTAATAGTTCCCATATTGAGTGTGTCCAATGTCCCTAGCGATTTTACATAGGTATCTACTATCGAAAAATCCTCATTAGTTGACTGTGCCTTCGTTTGGATGCCCAGCAATGTCATCACTATCGTCAACAGAAACGCTTGAAAATATTTCATAAAAAATAAATTTATTAACTTAAAAATGGAACTTATTTTATAGAATCACCCTTAGTAAAAGTGCAAATCCATTGTCTTTTTTTGGATTATCTCGTATAGTAACTATATGCAGTCCCGCTGGGGTCCATACTTTAAAAAGGTCTCCTTTTTTGTGTGCTGCGATTGCTTCATCGAGTTGGGGCAACATAGCGCCACGAATAAACCAACCCAAATCACCACCTTTTCGTGCAGAATAAGGATCTGCGCTATAAGTGTTTGCCATAGAGGAAAATGAGCTGCTGTCAGATTTAATTCTTTTAATAATATTGTTGCCCAAGGAATCAGCAAATTTTCTACTAAAGGTGGAAGTGTCGATAAGGATATGACTTACATGATAAAAAGTGTTGGGAACTTTTGCCAGTACCTTTATTAAATAGTTGGCGCCTTTAAATGGGCCATATACTTTACCGATTTTACCATTGTAAGCAAGGCTATCGGATAGGCCCCTGAAAGAAGTGGTACTCACCACTGTTACTGTATCAATTTTGTACTTTTTTTTGAGCTTGTAGGTAACATAACCGATGGGATCCCTTGTAGTATCCAGTTCTTTTTTTATTTGAGAAATAGATTGACTATTCACAAGCGAAGTCATCATCAGCAGGATGGTAAAAGAGAGGAGTTGTTTCAATGGTTATTTTTTACAAATATACAATGACTAATAAGGAAAACACTGCGTTGCCTTATTCATTTTTGAAACTTGCAAACAACAGGCTTCTATGCTAATTTGGTAGGCTGGGGTAATGGATTCAACACAGTGAAATCCTGCCCTTCGTGCTTTATTAGAGTTTTAGTTTTCTTTTTACCGCTTTTACTTGTTTTTTTAATTCTTCCAATTCCCCCATTTGTTCCTGGATAAAGTTATTGTCTTCAAGGCGCCCCACTACTTGGTTCATTTCTTTACTATTGCTGTACACCATTTTTCGGAATGGATTTCTGTAGTCTTTTGCTCTTGAATCATAGATTCCTTTGCACATCCATTCACGGGTTGAAACTGAGTTTTGTAGTAATTGATTAAAAACCGCTGCGGTAAATTGCTTAGGAGTACTTTCCAGTATTTCCAACAGGGCCGTATAAGCATGGTTGAGTTTATCGGTAAAATAGGTAGCACTTTGCTCTGTGTAAAAAGCATGTACTTCATTCCAGCTTTTTACTTTTTGGCTGACGATATTGGCATGCAGTTTTTCTACAGCTGTTTGTTGAATCAGTTGTCCTCCGATGTTCATCCATTCGCTTCGTTGGATTTTGGCGGATAGGCTTTTCTTGAATTCATCAAAACTGCTAAACTTGTTTTGTTGGATATGACGCAACAATTCTGTGACGGCATAATATTGGATCAATTCGGTAAAGATGGCAATTGATTGAGGGACTTTAATTACAACCGTATTACGGGAATTGTTTTCCCATCCTTTTATGGTAGCAATTCCTTTTTCATTGGGTTGTAATTTTTGCAGATGGCCAAGTGATGTAAAAATTTCATTGATAGTATCTGGAGCCAAATAATTGTATTCTATTAATTGTGCCCTAGTAGTCCTTTTGTCTCGGTCAACATATTTATGGGCGTTCCTTTCCAAAGCATACATATTATGCATGAACCAATAGGCGGGCATTACTACGAGCTGGTTATTGCTTGCATCATTGCTTACCAAACTAAAAGGTACTGGGATATTTAATTCCGCTGGAAAGTCACCTTTGGCAATAATGGTGAATGATGCAAATTTTGAATTGTGCTTTAAGCTTACGCATAAGCCTGGCCAAAAGCCACGTCCGGCAATGAGTTCTCCATCCGCACTACGGCTGTTGTGGTTGCTACCAATGGTAGCACCTGCCGCCATATTGCTTTGTCCCATTAATAGTGATGCGCACAAAAATGAATTGTTATGATGCTGTTCATGTGCTGGAAAAATGAGTGAATTCAATACCTCACAGCAGGAAATAGTAGAGTTGTTGCCGAGGTAGGAATTGATTAACCTAGCACCATATTTCAATTGGGAGTGGGCAGCCATAACAAATCGTACTGCTTTTACCCCATAAAATATTCTGCATCCATATCCAATTATTCCGTTTACCAATTCACAGCCTTCACCAATTTGGGAGGTGCGGTTTTCATCACTGTTGATGGTAAGGTTTTTTAATTTATTGGCTCCTTTTAAATAGGCATCGGTGCCAATCAAAACGTCTTTTATGATTTTACAATTTTTAATAACGGTACGATCTCCAATTGTGCCATAACGTCCCCTTTGGGAAACAAACCGGTTATCTGTAAATTCCTTGAATTTATTCATCAACTGGTCTTGGTCCCTAAATTTACTCCACATATAAGCATCTCCCGCTAGCATTCCATCAAATGGAATTACACTTCTTCCTCCATTTTCATTGCAGAGTTCCATCCATACGCGAATATTTTCATCTTCACCTTCAAAAATAATTCCATTGCCGAATTTCGCCTTTTCGGTGGTAGCCATTTCATTCACATTGGCAATCATTACATCGTTTCCAATGATATAATGGCTAAGAGAATTTACATTTTCAATACACACATTGTTGCCAAAATCACAGCTGATAATGGTACTGTTGTATAACCCAACGGGCAATCGGAAATTGTGAAATTCAAGGTAAAAAGCCTCTAGCTTTCCAATCCGAATTAACCCGTAAAATTTACAGTTCTTTACCAACTCCGGATTAAAGGCGGAGGATACAAATATTTTATTCCAGTCGTCGGAGGTGTTTCGGTTCCGAACGAGTACTTCTATTTCATGTGCAGTTAATTTTCGGTATTCACTGCCATTAGGGTTCTGTAAGTACCTAAGATAGTATTCGTCTTTACCTTTGGGGATATATTTTTCTTCTACAAAGT
>CANJAW010000047.1:0-11237 GCA_947472215.1 Chitinophagaceae bacterium | reverse complement strand
TAGATTGCACCGCTGGTGCAAGAATAAGGAACCAATTGAATGGTGAAGGGTGAATGGTGAAATGGTGAATGGTGAATGGTGAATGGTGAATGGTGAATGGTGAATGGTGAATGGTGAAATGGAGAATGGTGAATGGGGAATGGTGAATGGTGAATGGGCAAAACTTCGTAGTGCAAGTTCGCTCATTCCCAGCAACGTCTCCATAGCGGAGCCTTTGTGTCATCACGATGGCTCTATGGGACGTTGCGTCGATAGCGTGTATAATTGATTGATTTGCAACCGTTTTGTTATTCTACGCAGCGCCTTCGCTAAAAGCAATTGAGTGCAATGCTCGGTCGGTATTACATGAAATTATCTTACGATATAATTACTTGTACACCACCGTAAAACTCTGCGAAGCACTATTGGAAGGGGTAGCCACCGACGACACTTTTATGGTGGCGGTACACCAATGTTGCTGGGGTAGATTAATGAGTTGCAGGTTATTGGCAGCTGTTGTGCTGGTAACTGCTGAATTTTGGGCAATATTGGTGCTTGTGCTTTGGTCCAGCAGGGTCGTTTCAATAGTGATACCTCTTGATGAAGGCATGGTAGAAGTAAGCGTGGCAGTAACTGCAAATCCATTGGTTAAGGAGATACTGTTATTGGTAGCATTGATGGTAAAGGCTACAGGGGTTTCCACTGGTGCAACTGGTGGAGGTGTAGGTGTAGATCCTCCACCACTTGACTTAGAGCAGGAAATAATGGAACCTATGACGATTGGCAGTAAGACGAATATTTTTTTCATATTCAATGGTTATTTGCTAATAATGACACCCACAGTTTGATTATAATGATTGCCAGTGATTTTAATGAAATAATTACCAGAGGGTACATCGGTGATTGGAATAGTGGTTAGTTTATCCTTGGTTTTTACCAATTTAATGGTGCGTCCATCGCTCGTAAAGAGTCGAATATCTAGCGTTGTAAGTGGTGCCTCTCTGAATTTGACCAATAATACCGGAGATGCCGGATTCGGAAATACGCTAGCTAGATTAGTGACACTGGTGGTAGCAGGATTGTTGAGCGCAGTAACTACCAAGTTAAAGTTATCACTTTCATTTTTACAACCTGCGGTATTAGAAATTTGCACTTTGTACAATCCTATGGCGGTAGGTTTGTAAGCGGTGTTGGTAGCACCACTGATCAGCACATTATTGAAAAACCATTGATAACTGGTGGCGGTAGCAGTTGAAAAATCTGATCCATTCCAGCTGACTGTTGGTTTTGTTGGTAAAGCAATAGTAGTTAATATGGTGGGTAGGGAGCCAATTTTGCAACCACCTGCATTAATGATGGTATCCGAATAAATGCCGGCTGCTATTGCTGAGTAGGTAACAGCGTTTGCACCCGTAATGGCTACTCCATCTTTGTACCAATTATTACCACTAGCAGTATTACTTGTAAGCGTTGCACTGCCTCCTGCACAGAAACTGTTTGCACTTGATGTGATAACAGGAATGCTAGGCAGAGCTGATATGGTTAGGGTGCCGTTGGTACCTCCTGGAATTGAGCATCCACCGGTAAGTGTGATTGAATAGTTGAAGGTCCCCGCTTCACTGGGGGTGCCGCTAATGGACGCTGAATTGGATGCAAACGAACCTGTTACGCCAGCGGGTAATCCGCTGAATGATGCCCCTGTTGCACCAGTGGTGGAATAGGTGATATTGGCAATGGTGGTATTGATACATTTTGTCTGCGCATTGGAACCTGCTGCAGAAGTAAGTGTGGCAGTATTGCCTGTGGAAATGGTTACAACGGCGGCTGTACTTTCAGCACTTTTTCCATCACCCAAAGATACAATCACTGTATAGCTTCCAGCTGTTGTGACGGCATAGGTTGATGCCGAAGCTCCAGCAATTGCTACTGCATCTTTATACCATTGATTGCCGCTCGCTGCATTACTTGTAAGGGTAACCGTTCCGCCTGTACAGAAAGTAGTTGCTGATCCTGCAGTAATTGATGGGGTGGGGATAAAAACGAATCCTGATTTAAGGGCTAACCCACCAGGCGTATTCACAGTAACAGTGCCACTAGTTCCATTTGCCACTACAGCAGTAATAGATACATCGCTTACAATGGTGAAAGAAGCAGCTGCAGTGCCGCCAAAATTTACAGCGGTTGCACCAGTGAATCCTGTGCCGGTAATAGTTATTGTTTTTCCGACTCCTGCATTTACGGGCGAAAAGGCGGTAATGGTAGAAGTAGAGGGGGTAATAGCAGTAAATCCAGCTTTTGTGGCTTCTCCTCCGGGAGTAATTACTTTTACATAACCACTGGCGCCTCCTCCCAATACCGCTGTAATGGTGGTTGTATTTACTACAGTAAAGGAGGCGGCATCGGAGCCACCAAAGCTAACCGCCGATGCATTAGTAAAATTGGTACCGGTAATGGTTATCGTTGCCCCAGTTGCCGCATTGATAGGTGAAAAGGCGGTAATAGTGGGTGCAGTTGCTTCAGAAAATCCCATTGACGAAAATAGTCCACGGCCATGTGTAGACGCAATCACTTGGTAATCAGAATTTCTCATTTGAAGCATATCCGTTCTTACATTGGCAAAGCCAGTATTAAGGGGTGACCAGGTTGGAGTAGCGGGAGCAGCGGCATCAAAATTAGTGGTTCCATATATCCCTAGCTCCGTAGCTAAGATGACTTCCTTTTTTCTTTTATTGGGATTAAACAAAGCCCACCGAATGGGCATATCCGGAAAATTACCCGACTTGTCGGCCCAGTTATCGCCGCCATCAGAAGAGTACCAAAGTCTACTGATTCCATAATTAAAAAAGGTAACCAGTAATTCATTTTCATTGCTTCCAATTTCGATGCATGATATAGCAGCTGGAGGTAGCATCCAGGCACCGGCAATAGCAGTTTCAACGGGAGTGGCGGTATTTGCGCCGGTAATTTTAATTAACCTACCCGCACTGGTGCCTATAAACAAAGTTGTTGATGAGGTAGTATAAGGTGAAACTTTAAGCGCAGTAGCGGCGGATTTTAAATTTACAACGTCAATCACGGCTGCTGTTGGACTCGTGGTGACGGTTTTAACTACATTGATTGAACCGCCACTGGTACTATTAGATTTTTTGTAAGTATACAACGCATGTTGGTTATTATCATAGCAGGCAGGATTGATAAAGCTGCTGGTTGCAGTGGTAGTACTTTCATTCAGAATTTTATTGTTAAATGAATTTACATTTCCTCCGGTTGTTGACAGGTAATAATTGTTGTATACATAACTATTGATTTGGAAATTAGAATCCAGTTGGTCAATAAAGCAATATCCACCATCTCCACCACTTACATCAATAGTGGCATTCATCCCATCCGATGCAAATCTTTGGGTGCCATTATCCTGGGCCCCAGCCATATAATTACTACTTCCAAGTGTTGGGTTGATAGCTGCGGAATAGAACTGGGTGACATTGAAATTATTATTTCTGCTAATAATTGAATTGGTGGTAGCTGCATTGGCAAGATCTGAAGAGTAATAGATTCCTCCATCAGTTCCAAAAATGGCGGTACTGGATGAGCCAGGCTTAAAAGCAATTGCATGTTGATCTGCATGAACAAGTGAGCAATTGAGGGTATTCATACTGGCATTGTTTGCCCATTTGCTGATTTGTGCCCAGCTGGTGCCACCATTAATTGATCTAAACAAGTCAATTCCTCCGATTAGGATTGTTTGCGGATTGTTTGGATCAACCATTAGTGCTTGATCATAAAATGCTTGTGTACGGGTAAAATCATCTGCACTAATGCCATTATCCGCATCGTCGGGTTGGGCGATATCTGTCCAGGTAACACCATTGTCAACAGATTTTCGTATTATACAAAGTCCTCCTGTTCCAGTACTATTATCCCCTTTTTTATTTTTCTATAAAACTATATACATAATTAGAATCGGAGGGAGCGGCAGCCACCGTAACCCTACCATTGGTGGCATCTGTAAGGGTATTGGAGATAGTCCAATTAACTCCGTCATCCGACCATAAAACCCTTCCTCCTCCTCGATCTGTTCCGGTGTAGGGACTGGATTTTGAACCCACCCAAATTCGGTTGTAAGCACCTAAGCTGATGGACGAAGCAACAAAATTTTTAGTATTGCCAGCAATAACTGGGAGCACTTGCGTCCAGGAGGATCCTCCATCTGTGGAGCGTCTTAATCCAGCAATTGAAGGGCCAAACCATGATCCTTCATAATACCCTGCATCTACTGCTGCATAAATAACACTGGTTGCTCCTTCTTTTCTTACAACCAGGTCATTGATGTAATTATAAGTTTTCGTGGATACCAATTGGCTCCAGCTGGTTCCACCATTAGTGGTTTTCCAGATACCCCCACCAATGGATTTTCCTACACCAAAACCTTCGCCCGTACTTACATAAGCAATCTGCGCATTATTTGGGTCAAATGCAATTTTTGTAATTGATAGGGAAGCCCAAAGGTCATCCACCCTTACCCAGCTTGAATTTGCATCGGCAATATTGGTATTATACCAAAGCCCCCCTGAAACTGCCCCAGCCCAAACCTTGTTGGCGATAGTGGGGTCCCAGGTAAGTGCGCGGGTTCTTCCGCCTATATTGTTAGGCCCCCGCTCTATCCAGTTGGTTGCCGCACTGGAATTGTCACCCGGCATTCTAAAGGTTTTGATTTCGGTGTTGGCCGAAACGAGTTCATTTTTTTCAATGATATCGGACAGTAATTCAGGCGTAGGTCTTTTTAAAATAGGGTTCATTGTTCTGAGAAAGTCCTGTTCGAAAGCAAGATCGGGGCGATCGGGATTATTTTCTTCTTCTTCTCTCTCTTCTCCCATTTCTCTTTCAACTTCTTTATTATTTACTTTGTGAATCTTATTATAGGGATGGGTATTTAAAAACGCTTCATATTTTTCTCGAGCAGATAGGATTGGTTGTTGTATAGCTTTCACTGTAGCCGGCAATGTAGCCTCCGCCTTTAGTTCAGCAACCTGGGTGGTGGATTTTATTTTCATTGCAACTGCTTGCAATTTTCCAGAAGGTACATTTGGCAAGAAGAACTGACTGCTATACTTTACAGCGCATACTAAAGAAGTAATTAGTAGTATCCCGGATAGTATTTGTTTATATTTTTTGCTGGTATTCATTTTTAATTGCTGATTTATTGTTTTGCTGATGCAAATATCTCTTTATAGTTTATAATGTCAATGCGTTTCCGCCCTGTTTTTCCAAAATAGGTAATCCAAGAAGGGTAGAAATTTTGTTCTATCAGAATGGCCTGGTTCCTTTTTTGAATAGCAGAATCCAATTTCACCACAGCAGGTTGTCCAAATGAAGGAACGGGTTCCGAAACAAAATAATTTGCTTCAAGATACATCGTATCCATCACAGTTGACATTGCGAAGGGATGACTAGCTCCATTCAGGTAAAATGAATCAAGGGTACACTGCTCTTTCATATCATTAGGGATAGGTATTCGGAATATGATTCCCCTGCCAGCACCAAAGGCGGTATGATAGGGGAAAAATGTGCCTGCCAACACCCTATTAACTCTCGGACTAGCAATATTATTATAAGCACATGCAGAAAAAACAAGTAAAAAAATTGGGATAATAATTTTTATTGAACAATAGTCCACAACAGTCTTTTTCAATAGAGACAATGAAGAAAATGAGGATATTTTCACTATTAAAATTTTTGTTATTATTATGGCTACTGGAAGTGTGTAAAACGATTAATTCATTGCTCAAGACAATCCAGTTAATTTACCTACAGCATAAATCAGTACCGTGAAAATATTGATTTAATAGAATTTAGCCTAATTTTTATAGAATTTAGCACATTTAATATTATCACCTGGCTGCTTACCTAATTGATTTGATTGGGCTGGTTCTTCAGGCATTTTAAATTTAACAAACTGCTATTCGATTTGTTTGCTAATCATTATTATTTTATTCTCTCCAACTATCTTTTAATCACATTATTGTTTTACCTTTCCTTCTCTTTAAAATTATCATTGCACTATTCAAAAATAGTTCTCTCATGAGCTCTAGAAAAAAGTTGATTCATCAATCGTCTTTATTGATAGGGGGCAGCTTGTTGGCATCCACGTTGGATAGCAAATCGGTTGCCATTTTTAAAAACCGGGTTGCGCCAAGCGATCAGCTAAATATTGGGGCAATTGGCATCAATGGAATGCGCTGGGCCAATGTAAAGGCTGTATTAAAAGTGCCGGTTTACAGATGAAGAAGTTATGCAGCTTACTTACTAAAAAAATATCATAACGTTTATAGCTTACCTAAAATTTAATCAAACACCATGAAGTACAAAATTCTCTCCAACCTATTTGTAACAACTATTATTTCAATGACTGTATTTGGTCAACAAAAGCCAAGTCCCGAAGCCACTGAATATTACAGTCCGGTTCCAAAATTAGTCACCCCAGGTAGCGCGAGCTACGGTGCGCCCTCTGATGCAATCGTTTTATTTGACGGGAAAAATATGGATGAGTGGGAATTAACCAAACCATCTGCAACCAATGAAAAATGGACACTGGTAGATGATGCGATGATGGTGAATAAGAAGGTAGGCGACCTACAAACAAAAAGAACTTTTACCGACTTTCAGTTGCACATAGAGTACAGGGTTCCAGTTAACATTACGGGTAAAGGACAGGGCCGGGGAAATAGTGGTGTTTTTTTGGCGGCATTACCTTGGGGTGCAGGGGGATATGAATTGCAAGTGTTGGATAGTTATAACAATAGCACCTATGTAAACGGGCAAGCGGGTAGTATATACAAGCAAAGTCCTCCGATGGCCAACGCCTGCCTGCCACCCGGTGAATGGCAGCGGTATGAGGTTGTTTGGATTGCACCTAGGTTTAAGGAGGATGGAACGATTCAATCGCCTGCAAAAATTACTGCATTTCACAATGGCGTATTGGTTCAAAATGATTGGGTGCTTACAGGCGATACGCCCTATGTAGGGGAACCCACTTACAAAAAACACGGTCCGTCTCCACTAAAATTGCAGGCGCATGGTGATAAAAGTGAACCCATCAGTTACCGAAATATTTGGCTGAGAGAATTGTAGCAGTAATGGTCAATAGTTTCCCTAAGCTTTGATTACCAATTAATTGTGTGAGCCGATTGAGTTTTACTTACCCAGTTGGAGGGTTTACGGAATGGTAAATCTGTAGCCATAAAAAATTAACGCCACCTAAGTAGAAAATACATAGGTGGCTTTTTTGTGCTCGTTTATTGTTGATCTTTATTTGAAAATGAGGGCATTTCCTGTAAAATAATTTGCTATAAGTAGCGTCGAAATAAGGGTATTTTATCTTCAAATTGATTTTGAATGGATTAATATTTATATATTTACACACAAATTAATAACATGCGCTTTAAAAGGGTACCTGTAAGTAAGGAATAGAGTATTTGCTACCAGTTTTTTAGTCATGGCATATAGAGTGGGGTATGCAAATTTTTTGGAAATCGATGAGGCATATCTTTTTTAAAGGCAATAGGATTTAAATTATTGCGTTAAAAGAGTATTGTGACATTTGTAAAATTGGCCAAATATCATATAAACGAGGCATTTAGTCATTTAATATTGCCTAATAGCTGCATATCTACAATTTGGTTACAGTTAAAAGGAGAAATAGAATCTAATTTTAGAATATCCATGAATAGGTCATTTAAGCTTATCCTTACCGTTTTTTTCTTCTTGCTGTATAGCGTGGGCAGGTCTTTTGCCATTTCCAATGATGCTATTGCCCCAAAACCAACCTATTTATCACCCCATTCTATTGTTGCTGATTATACATTAACTATTTGTAGTGGCGACATTGTAAATTATACACCTCCAACTTATCCGAGCAATTTAACCTATACTTGGACAACATCGATTGGAGTAGGTACTGTTACTGGTGCCACCAATGCCGCTACTCCTCAAAACTCAGTTTTACAAACAATAACCAATACCGGAACAATTGATGCGGTAGTTACTTACACTGTTACACCTTCCACCATTTCTCCCGGTGTAGCAGTTTTTACTTTGGAGGTTACCGTGCATCCCAAACCTGAATTAGTTAACTCTACGGCCACTACTTCTATCTGCAGTGGAGATCCATTCGTTTACAACTCTGTAAGCACAATTGGATCTACCACTATTAATTGGACAAGGGCTTTGTCTGGCGTCATTACTCCAACTACCGGTACTGGATCTGGAAATATTAGTGAAGTGTTATCCAATACCTCTCCTAATCCTTTAACGGCTACTTATGTTGTTGTATTAACAACAACAGCAACTGGGTGCTCGAATACGCAAAGCGTATCAGTCATTGTTAATCCAAATCCAACATTAAGCAGTTCTCCTTCACCTTCGGCCGTTTGCAGTGGCAATAATTTTTCTTATACGGCAACTTCTGCACAATCTAATATAGATTTTAGCTGGTCGAGAGCAAATATTACTGGTATTACACCAGCTACAAATAATGGAGCTAGCGCAACTATCAATGAAGTTTTAACCAATACCACTACATCAAATACACCCGTTACTTATGCATTTATCTTAAGAAACACAGTTACTGGGTGTTCAAATGCTGCGGTTCAAAATGTTGTTGTTAATATTAATGCAGTGAGTGTGGGGGGAACTGCAGCACCATCTCTAGCGAACGTTTGCACTGGCTCTAGTACAACAATAAATTTGACAGGTTATACGGGAACCATTCAGTGGCAAAAATCTACTGATAATATTACCTGGACTCCAATAAGCGGGGCAATAGCAGCTTCATATTTAACGGGCAATTTAACAGCCACCACTTATTATAAGGCAGTAGTTACCAATGGAGTTTGCGTATCGGCGACCAGTACAACCACATCAGTAACAGTCAATGCATTGAGTGTAGGCGGAACAGCCACTGCAACGGCAGCTACTGTTTGTAGTGGTTCGAACACAACAATAGGTTTGACAGGATATACTGGAACCATTCAATGGCAAAAATCCCCCGATAATACTAATTTTTCCTCAGTAACTGATGGAACTGGCGGTACAACGGATACCTATATCACACCAGCTTTAACGTCCATTACTTACTACCGGGCAGTAGTTACCAATGGGGCATGTGCCTCAGTCTATAGCTCGAAACAAACTATAACAGTAAGTTCAACGAGTGTTGGGGGAACTGCTACTGCCACGGCGGCTACTATTTGTAGTGGCGCTACAACAACAATAGCTTTGACTGGACAGACAGGATCGATTCAATGGCAACAATCTGCTGATGGAAGTACCGGTTGGGCTACAGTAACAGGGGGAACAGGCGGTACAGCAGTAACTTATAATACACCAAATTTAACAACTACTACCTATTATAGGGCTTTAGTTATAAGTGGTGTTTGCACATCAGCAACCAGCAGTTTAGCATCAGTAACAGTAAATGCGGCGAGTGTTGGGGGAAGTATTGCAGACGATGCGACGGTTTGCACGGGTACAAACTCTACTATACTTACATTGAGTGGGTATACTGGTAATGTAACAAAATGGCAATCTTCTACTGCTGCTAATTTTTCTGCTAGCTTAACAGATATCTCCAATGTAACCAATACCCTAACAGCAGTAAATCTTACAACTACTACTTATTATCGAGCAGTAATTACCAATGGCGCCTGCGCTTCAGCAAATAGTGCTACTGGAACGGTAACAATAAGTCCTGTAAGTGTAGGTGGAACTGTTAGCGGCAGCGCAACAGTATGTACGGGTGTCAATAGTACTGCTCTTACATTGAGTAGTCATACCGGTAGTGTAACCAAATGGCAATCATCTACTGCAGCAGATTTTACAGCAAGCTTAACGGATATAGTTAATACAACAACCAGCTTGACAGCTGTAAATCTTTCTGCAACTACTTATTATCGTGCAGTAATTACCAATGGTGCCTGCGCTTCAGCAAATAGTGCTACTGGAACGGTAACAGTAAGTCCTGCAAGTGTAGGTGGAACTGTTAGCGGTAGTGCAACAGTATGTACTGGAACCAGTAGTACTGCTCTTACATTGAGCGGTCATACAGGTAGTGTAACCAAATGGCAATCATCTACTGCAGCAGATTTTACTGTTGGCTTAACGGATATCGCAAATGTAACAACGAGTTTAACTGCAGTAAATCTTTCTGCAACTACTTATTACCGTGCAGTAATTACCAATGGTGCCTGCGCTTCAGCAAATAGTGCTACTGGAACGGTAACAGTAAGTCCTGCAAGTGTAGGCGGAACTGTTAGCGGCAGCGCAACAGTATGTACAGGTGTCAATAGTACTGCTCTTACATTGAGTAGTCATATCGGTACTGTAACAAAATGGCAATCATCTACTGCAGCAGATTTTACTGTTGGCTTAACGGATATCGCAAATGCAACAACGAGTTTAACTGCTGTAAATCTTTCTGCAACTACTTATTACCGAGCAGTAATTACCAATGGTGCCTGCGCTTCAGCAAATAGTGCTACTGGAACGGTAACAGTAAGTCCTGCAAGTGTAGGTGGAACTGTTAGCGGCAGTGCAACAGTATGTACGGGTACCAATAGTACTGCTCTAACCTTGAGCGGTCATACAGGAGCTATCACCAAATGGCAATCATCCACTGCAGCAGATTTTTCTGTTGGCTTAACGGATATTGCTAACGTAACAACTAGCTTGACTGCAGTAAACCTTTCTGTAAATACCTATTACCGAGCAGTAATTACCAATGGTGCCTGCGCTTCAGCAAATAGTGCCACTGCGACGGTAACAGTAAATCCAGTAAGTGTAGGCGGAACTGTTAGCGGCAGCGCAACAGTATGTACAGGTACCAATAGCACCTTATTGACCCTAAGTGGTCATACCGGCACTATCACTAAATGGCAATCATCTACTGCAGCAGATTTTTCTGCTGGCTTAACGGATATAGTTAATGCAACAACCAGCTTAACTGCAGTAAATCTTACAACTACTACTTATTACCGAGCAGTAATTACCAATGGTGCCTGCGCTTCAGCAAATAGTTCTACTGGAACGGTGACAGTAAGTCCTGCAAGTGTAGGTGGAACTGTTAGCGGCAGTGCAACAGTATGTACGGGTGTCAATAGTACTGCTCTTACATTGAGTAGTCATACCGGTAGTGTAACCAAATGGCAATCATCTACTGCAGCAGATTTTACAGCAAGCTTAACGGATATAGTTAATACAAC
>CANJAW010000046.1:0-11310 GCA_947472215.1 Chitinophagaceae bacterium | reverse complement strand
TCCACTAGCCAAAGGCACCCTCACAATAATTCCTATATCTTTTTTCTTTGCTTCTCTAAAAAATAATTCAGCAGGTCGTTGCCTAAACATATTGAAAATAATTTGGACCGTTGTTACATTTTCAAATTCAATTACCTTTACCGCCTCTTCAACTTTTTCGACACTTACCCCCATGTGCTGGATCTTCCCTTCTCTTTTTAATTGGTCAAACAATTCAAAAATTTCGGGACGATAATAAACAGCAGGTGGTGGACAATGCAATTGTAGTAGGTCGATTGTTTCCAAGCCCAAATTTGTAAGACTATTTTCCACAAATTTTCTTAACGCCGGTACTTGGTAAGCTTCACTTACATGCGGATGCAATTGCCTTCCACACTTGGTAGCAACATAAATTTTTTCGCTGCGACTACGCACCAATCGGCCTACCGCCTTTTCACTTTCTCCATCTCCATATACATCTGCAGTATCAATAAAATTAACGCCTGCATCCACTGCAGCACTCAAAATACTGTCTGCATTGGAATGACTGAAATTTGCTCCCCACTTACCCCCAACCTGCCAGGTACCAATACTTATAGCGGAAACTGACAGTCCTGTTTTTCCTAATTTCCTATACTCCATATTACTTAATTATTTACAAAATTCAATTTACTTTTTCCTAAATCCTTAGAAGTGGCTACGGCAATACCACGTTGATTTTTTTTATTCACCGCACAGTAAAAATGATATACAATTCCTTGGTACTTTAAAACAAAGGACTTGTGTGCAAATTGCTCATCGAAAGTTTGGGAAGACTCAATCAAGTTATTCCCTGTCCAGTCGGTCCAATTTACTAAATCATAAGAAACCGCGAACCGATTAAAAGCTCCCTTACGATCCTGCCAGAATGCACCAAAATAAAACATGATCCAAAGATTTCCCATTTTTTGAATAACTGGGTCGCCAGTAATTCCCGCCGAGTGATGCACCACCGGCTCATTTAGAAAACGGGTCCAATGGATCATATCATTGGATACTGCCATTCCAATTCTTTCAAACCACCTGGTTTTTTTGTTGTCTTTTGCAGAATCTCCATTCGCATTGTAATACATCACAAATGGATACCCCGTAGTAAGTTTTTTGTCCCAAATTACGGTGCTCTTAAACTGTTTCTTATTTTCCCACCACCTTACCAATTGGTCGGATGATGGTAAGATAGGTTGATCTAGCCGTTGCCATTCATGTGCGGTGGCAGGATATTTTTCAGTATAGGCCATCCCAATACTGAGTGGGCCAGATTCGTATCCCTTTTGATTTCCGCCAAAATAACTCATCCAATATTTCCCCCTGTATTTTTCCAACTGATAATTTCCACCCCATGCTGAATTGGTGAGTGCATTGTACCCTGCTTTTTGATTGGCATCCCAGATGGTAGAATCATCTGAAAAAGACATCAGACGCCCCTCCGTTTTCCAGTTCAACAAATCCTTGCTTTTAGCAAGCCAGGTTTCATATCCACGCCCATCAAATAGCAAGTAGGTCATGAACCACCAGGAGCCTTTTCTATACACAGTAGGACAATCCATTTTCAAAGAATCATTGGCGGGAACCAATACAAGTCCGTACTTAAAAGGGGTTTTCACTTCTTCGTATATCAATGCCATCGTATCTTTTGAAACCTGTGCAAAATTTTCAGCACGAAACAGGAAAGAAAACAACAAAAAAAATACTACCAATTTTAATTTCATGCTACTTAGCTTTTACTTACTTGCACTAAACCATCAAATGATGCCAAGCCAAACCAGCTGATAGCTGGGAATTTCCATCCGGGTGGCAGCTGTATAATCATATTCTTTTCAGATCCCCATTCAATGTGTATTTCTTCCCTTTCTGTGTGGGTAAATTAACCACATTGCCATTGTACCTAATGTTGCAATCTTTACCAGCCTTGGAAAGTATTTCCACCTCCACTAATTTCCCCTCTCGCCATTTTACATTCAACACAAAACCACCCCTAGCACAAAGCCCTTTTACGAGCCCATTGGGCAAGCCGTCGGGCAATGCCGGCAACAGATCAATGAATTTTGTTTGACTTTGAAGTAACATTTCAGCGATACCTGCAGCGCCACCAAAATTACCATCTATCTGAAAAGGAGGATGTGCATCAAATAAATTAGGATATGACCCCGCTCCATTTTTTTCTGCTGGACTAATGAGCAGTTTAATCATATTAAATGCATGATTACCGTCTTTGAATCTGGCCCACAAGTTTATTTTCCAGCCAAGACTCCAACCAGTAGCTGCATCGCCCCGATACAATAAAGATTGCCTTGCAGCCTTCATCAATTCTGGAGTTTCGTCCCAATTAATTTCATTTCCTGGATACTGGCCCCAAAGATGTGATACATGGCGATGTTTATTGGTGGTATCATCTATATCTTGTATCCACTCCTGCAACTGACCAAATTTACCAATTTTGTTGGGGGCGATTTGTTGGTATTTCTTCTCTAGATTTTCTCTTGCTATTTTATCTACATTAAGTAAACGACTGGCCTCAATAACATTTTTAAAAAGATTTCGAATGATTTGGTGATCCATTGTTGGACCGGCCACCAAACCTCCCTGCTCTGGAGAACAGGATGGACTACTGACGAGCCATCCAGTTACCGGATCTTTCACTAAAAAATGATCAAAAAAAGCTGCAGCTTCTTTCATAATAGGGTAAGCTTTGTTTCTTAGAAAAGCAATATCCTGTGTAAAAGAATAATGCTCCCATAAATGCTGTGTAAGCCAGGCCCCACCCGAAACCCAAATACCATGATTGGCTGCATTAATAGGTGCTGTACCTCGCCAAATATCGGTATTGTGATGCAGTACCCAGCCTGGTGCATTATAGTATGCTTTTGCAGTTTGCCTGCCAGATTGCCTTAACTCTTCGATCATATCAAAAAGCGGTGTGTGGGTGGGGGAAAGATTTAATAATTCCGCCGGCCAGTAGTTCATCTGTGCATTGATATTTGTAGTGTATTTGCCACCCCAGGGAGGTGTCAACAAGTCGTTCCAAATCCCTTGAAGATTAGCAGGCCGTGTGCCCGGTCTTGAACTTGAAATCAGCAGATAACGACCATACTGAAGGTATAAGGCAACAAACGAAGGATCTGAAGATGATGAGAACTGATCAATTCTTTCATCCGTTGGCAAATTTTCTTTTCCTGACTTACCCAAATCAATACTGAGTGTTGAAAAATACTGCTGGTATTCCTTATTATGAGTAGCCCTAATTTGAGCATATGATTTTCCAGCAATGGATTGTAGTGCTTTAGTACAAACTTCTACTGGATTGGCAGAAACATCCTTATAATTTTTATAATTCGTACCGGCTGCCAAATACAATGTTGCCTCATTTGCATTTTCAATCACCAACTTATTATCCACTACATTAATTTTACCACCGGTTACTACTACCTGCAAATAACTTTCTCCCCTCAATATGCCATTTCTCACTTTCACTGAAAGTGAAATTGTGTTGCTATTAATTTTTTTTACAGAAAAATTCCGGTGGGGACTGCTTACAGCTGCTTCAAAATTGACACTACCCATTTTGGAGGCAGTTAAATGAATTGCCAGCAACTGGTTGGGCTGACTTACAAAATAGGAGCGGCTAAAATCAATTCCATTGGCGGTATAAGAAGTGGTGGCGATGGCATTTTTTAAATCTAGTGACCGCTTGTAATTGATGTAATTCGCTGTATCCTTAAATTGTAAGTTCAAATCTCCAAAGGGTTGATAACTTGCCTGGTAACTTCCTACCGTTGGTGGATCATCATTTTGTATGAAATATTTCCACTGGCCGTTTAGTGATATTTTATTCAAATGATCGCCCACAGGAAACAATCCAATATGAAGAGCGGTATCTTTATACCCTACAATTCCTCCCTTATCAAAATAGTTCAATACCTGAATAGCAAGTGTATTTTTACCTGGATGCAAAATTTCTTTTGAAATCAAATATTTCCTTGGTTCGGTATTTTCCTGTGTACCGATTAATTTACCATTTACGTAGGTAAAATCATGATCTCGAATTCGATTCAGGTCAAGTGTTATTTCCTTCCCTTCCCAACCAATAGGCAAAGTAAAGCTAGTACGTAACCATACCGCGCCATCTAATCCTTGAAAGCCTGCTACCTCCCAACCTTCATAAGAAGGCACCTGCATCAGTTTCCACTTACTGTCATCAAAATTTTCCAATGCAGGATTACCCTTTATTCCCTTTCCCATTTTTATTTGGTCAACCCATAATCCCCTATTCCCTTCATTACTTTTTAGGCCCAAAAATTCTTTTTCAGCAAGAGCATCTGCGGACAGTTGCTTCCCTTCAAATAATAACTTCCGGATGGAATCCAAATATTTATAAGCACTTGGCTTGTTGTAGTTTCTCGGCTCACCAGTCCATAAAGTTTCTTCGTTAAATTGAATCCTATCCTGTCCTACTCCACCAAACACCATTGCGCCAATTCGTCCATTGCCAATAGGTAAAGCTTCCGTCCATTTAACCGCAGGTTGTTTGTACCAGAGTGTTAGGTCCTGTGACCAAGCTTTATTGATAACTAAAAAAAACAGGCAGAATAGCAAACAAGTATTTGTAAACAATTTCGTCATAAAAAATTTTGTATTTATTTTCAATCTAAACAAGTTATTATTTAATTCAAAAGGAAGTAATAGGAGAAGTAATTATTTTTTATCGTCATCCAAGTACTTAACAACTGCCTCACCCAATTCATTGTTACGGAAGTGTACATTTTTACCATTGGCTCCTTTCACTTCTACAAATATTTTGGTGCCCTCCAATGGCCAGCAATTGCGTATCAAAACATCCTTTACATTGGCAACTTGTATCACGGGTATTTCAGCTAATGGAAGGGTGGTAACCAGTCCATCAATAGCTAATCTTTCCGTATTCACCACTTGTAAGGGTACTCCTTTTTTGGTGTTCACTCGAACGTTGTGCAACTCAATATCTTTGGCATTTTTAATAACTATGCCCGTCTCCGCCTCAAACACTACATCATTGAGGCTAATTTCCTGCACAGGCATCTCCTCCAGCCCATTAATATACATTGCCTGCCTAGTATAAGCGGTAATATTACTAAATCGTATGTTCCTAAACTTTGGGGTACGTTCACTCAATGGCTCAGGTTTTACTTTTGCATATTCCATGTCAAGCACAATAGCTTGCTCGCGGATATTTTTCATCACAATATTATCGACCCGGATATCTTCCACCACACCGCCGCGACCCCGAGTAGTTTTAATGCGAATACCTCGATCCGTTCCATCAAATACACAATTGCTGATAACTATTTTTTTAACCCCGCCACTCATTTCACTTCCAATTACAACACCACCATGACCTGATAACATCGTGCAGTTAGTAATCGTATAGTTTTCTGCAGGCATATTTTTAGTTCGTCCCGGAATATCCTTACCCGACTTGATGGTAATACAATCATCTCCTACACTGATATGACAGTTGGATATATGAACATATTTACAAGACTCCGCATTGATGCCATCTGTATTGGGTGAGTGCGGATTATTGATGGTAACCCCCTGAACAGTAACATTCTCACAAAATTCTGGATTCACAGTCCAAAATGGAGAATTGGTAATTGTAATGCCCTCTATCAATACGTTTTTGCAGTACATGGGTTGAATAAAGGGAGGTCGCAAAAACCCCCTTTTCATTTGGCGAGCCTCATCGGGCATCAGCATAGTACGATTCAAACTATCAAACATTTTTTGCCAGCTATTGCGAGGCTGATTATCCTTGAAGCCCTCTACATAATCCCACCATTTTTTTCCATGTCCATTTATTTTACCCCTTCCAGTAATTGAAATATTTTCTTCTTTGTATGCATAAAACAAAGGAGAAAAACTCATCACATCCACCCCTTCATACCTAGTTTCAACCATTGGCAAGTAATCATTGAAATCATCACTGAAATTCAACTCTGCCCCCGCATCAATAAAGATGGTAATATTGCTTTTCAACTGAATGGGGCCTGTCAAATATTTTCCTGCAGGGAAATAAATGGTACCCCCACCCGATTTTGAAGCTGCATCAATGGCTTTTTTAATAGCCCTGGTTGCTTTGGCACTGCTATCTTTTTTGGCGCCAAACTTGGTAACATCATAAAATGATTGTGCCTGAACGCAGCCGCTTCCCATAAGGATAAGTAGTAGCCATTGTGAAATTTTATTTTTCATATCTAAACTATATTTTTTATGGGTAACTTATTCAAACAACCAATCTATCTCCCGCATCATACCATCTTCTGTTAAGCCCGCATCATACAAACGGATTGTCTGTTCTTCCTCTACAAAGCCTAATAGCAAGCAAATTCCCTTGGCAAGTTTAAGGGTATTATTTCCCGCTGCAAAAGAGTAACTATGAATATTGACTGGAGGCAGCCCTTTTATGACAAGGGCATTGGTTATTTTCGTTTCCGCTTGTCCGTAATCATTGGCACTTGCATTCGTTTCTAATTCGGGTGCTTTTAAAAAAGTGGTCTCCTTTGCAAAAGCAGCTTTCTTAAAACTGTAATAACCCACCAATACCTTTACTGGACTAGCATTGCTGAAATGAATTTCTGTACCTTCTTTCAACTGATGCTGGTAAGAAAATCTCACTCCCTTCAAATCTTTCAGCTCCTTGGCAAAATTTAAAATAATTGCACTCGAATCAGCATACACTTTTGAACCGCTATCAACCCTAAAAAAATCAAGGTTATCTTTTAATACAACGGATGCATTTCTTAAAGCTACAACTGGCACTGTAGTTACTGTAGATAGATGTTGCAGTGAATCAATTTTACCAATGAAATATTTTAACTCATTTTCAAAAGGCACTATCATTTCAGACCACTTTTTGAAAGTTCCATTAACACCTCGCATGGGTATTTTTCGCTGCTGGGTCTGCATACTATTGGCGTATAAATAAGTGCCTTGCGTTAATTGTACAAGTTGTCTATAACTGCCTACGCTTTTTTCAAGTAAAGGAACTGCCTTTTGTAGATCGGCAATATCATTTGAATATTTAAACCGTAAAATATCCAACGCCGCTGAGGCTTTGTAGGCAAAATGTTCAGCCAATGCCTGGTAGCAATAAATGTCATTTTTTAATCTTTCAAATTCATCTTTATTAATAGTCACACTCTTTGCAGCTAATTCAATCGCCCTAACCGCCACAATTGCATGCTTCTTTACATCATTGATAATTTGAACCGGCGTTTCTCCTACATGCTGCACCCCTTTCCATTCTTTTGCTGCATATTGAACCAACATTTCACCTTCCGGACTTTCACTGTCGTACAATAAGGTGAATAATCCATACCGATATGGATTAATGAGTTGAGTCATCAACATACCCAATGTAAGCGTCTGCCGGTTACCATCAGTAATTCCAAAACGACGTAACAACTTGGGCGCTATTTCACCCGATTGTTCATAGGCGGTTAACATATTTTTTCCGGCTTCCAACTTGCAGCCATATTTAGCAGCCAAGAGCCCACTCCAGTAAATAATTTCCTCATTTCTATCCCTGTTCACTTTCCAAGCATAGCGACTCCATGCCTTGTACCAGATCCAATCTCTCTCTATCTGCAATAATCTTTTACCTTTTACACTGTCGGCACTGTAAGGCCAATCCCAATAGGAAGCCTGAGGATATAAATGCAAACCATTTCCACCCATTACTTCGTGCATACCTTTTACCGACTGCTGGATAAAATCTACCGAACCATAGCGAAATGGCTCCAAGTTGGCAAGAATGTGCACATTCTCAATCTGTACACTACCTAGGTGGCTCAGGGTTTGGTGTAATGCGGCCCATGCACCACGAGGCCGAGGTGTAGTAAGGGCTTCCCCATTAAACTTGGCTTCTGTAAATAAATTTTTATACAAAGGCAACGCAGCTTTCATCACCCCCGGAGCATCGGTATCGTGCGCCCTCAAAACAATGGGAGGTTCCTCCGTTTTATTTAAAGCCTTTAGCCCGTCTTTTACTCCAGGAATAATAGTTTTGGTGAACCACTCAATATCGTCATTTCCAATACCTTCCATGGCTTCCCCCAAGCAAACCATTAATCCAACATTGGGGTATTTTTCAACAAATGCTGCGATGGATTTACGGGTGTAATCTGCAATCAACGGGATAATGGGTCTTTCCCTTTCCTGTGTTTTTATAGAATGGTATGCAGCAAATGGTTTTGAAACGATGATATTATAAAACATCTGAATCACCCAAATTCCGCGCTTATCCGCTTCTGCAGTAATGAAGCGATAGATCTCCTCGTTCTTGATAAAGGTTGAGTCATCCACTTCTACTGCATAAGGATAATCCTTTAACCGTACCAGAGAGGCAAAAGGATGACCATTCCATAGATACAAGGAATTCATTCTGTTTTCAACCAAGGAATCCAAATACTGTATCCACATTTTTTTATTGTAAAACCATGGGAAATTTTCTGGCGTATAAGGATATTCATACACGTTTCTACCAGGCAGATAATTGGATTTTTGCATACCTATACAAGCCCCCCTCATCACCATTTCTGGCTGATCGATTACTGAAAGATGTGGGGGTATTTTTTTATCTTTTTTTATCTGGTTAACTAACTCTAGGCAGCCATATAAAACACCGGAAGGATCCCCTCCTGCCAAAACGATTACATTTTTTTTTGCCTCCTGAATGAGAAAACCTTCCTTGCCAATCTTTTTACTGGTATCAATTGAGAAGCGTATTGCGGCTTTTTTAAACCATTCATCATTGATTGTTGCTACCACCAGGGTGGTACTTGAAGAAGCAGCTAAAGGAAGACGATATTCCCTTTTTACAATATACCCTACATCCCTCAATGCTTTTAACAACTTTTCTACACCAAAAACAATGCGGGGTTGGGTACTGTCTGAAATAACGGTTATAGTCAAGTTGCGCTGCTGTTGAGCAGTTAAATCAGAATTCCATAAAAATGAAATTATCAGAAGAAATAAAAGTTTGTTCAATCGTTTGTCAAGCATAGCGGTTATTAAATATGAAATAATTTTGAAGCCTTCCAATTAGTAGCATTTTGTAAACCTAAAGTTAAATGATTCTAAATTTTACCATCACTCATCCATTATTGTATTGTTATTACAGAACCAATGCCAATTCATTAATGTATTTTTCAATCATGGTATACCCATCCTTACTCAGTTTATTTCTATCTGCTGCATCCAAGGGATTTAATCCATTTTCTTTTTCCCAAACATCCGGCATGCCATCATGGTCACTATCGGCAAGCGATATCGTGGTTGCATATACTGGCCACCCCCCCACTGCCTCAGGAAGATCAATGATGCCAGGCTTGCCAAAGGTACCCATTCCGCTGGCGGTACCAGTTTTCGCTTCCCTTACAATTCTAACATCTACCGCATCACGGACAGGAAGATTGGCACCAGCAAATTTCAACACCTGTTCGTACCCTTGGTCTGCACTTTGAATAGGTAAAGCAATTGATACCGGAAACTCATTTTTTGAGTATGCCCTATTTCTTATCGACTCAGGTAAATTACTAAGATCGACGCCTCGCCAATTATTTTTTGAAAGCTGCCTATCATTAACCATTCTATTTCCAGAAACGAACCATTGACCCACCCCCTTTGATGCCTCTGCTGCATCCAATGCTTGAATAAACTTGGTGTTACTTGGAGTTGCAGGGCCAGGTTTATAATAATTATTTACCATATTGACTTGCGAAACGGCTCCTGAAATTTTTATATCACCGCCATAACATGCATTTGGACTGCCCCAATTATAAATGACATTATTGCGATAGTCAATTAGTGCAACTGTATCATGGGCTCTTCCTCCATTAAACCTTACCGTACGGCTATTTTGATTTGCAATTAAATTGTGATGGTAGCTTGCAAACTGCCCTCCCCACACCCCTCCATAAGAACGATGCCCTTTCATGTGACCAGCCTCATACAAACCTTCACTGACGATACACCATTGAACAGTCGTGTTCTTGGTATCGTACATCGCTGCACATTCTTCATTGGCCCAACTAAAAGAACAATGATCAACAATTACATCGTGACAATTTTCCATATCAAATCCATAGACCCCACTTTTTAATGTACTGCCTGGCCTTGAACGGATAAATCGGATAATAATATTACCTTTATTCCCTCCCATTCCTGCACCATTCAACATAAAAGAATGTCCCTTTAAACAAATTCCATCGCCCGGTGCAGTTTGGCCGGCTATGGTAATATTAGACCGTTTAATAACAATAGGAGTAACCAATTCAATGATTCCGGAAACCTTAAAAATAACAATGATGGGCTCAGCTGGAAAAGCTTCCAAAGCCTGGCGAAAACTTCCTATTCCTTTATCGTTGAGATTATCAACCGCTACCACTCTCCCTCCCCGGCCACCACTTGAAAATTTGCCAAAGCCCTCCGCTCCAGGAAATGCCAACTGTTGAGCATCCACTCGACAAAAGAAAATACAAAAAACAAAAAATATCAATCCCTTAAATATATCCCTTCCCTTGTTCATAGAATGAATTTCAATTTGTAATGAGTAATAATGCAAACAGTTACTGCATGTTGTAAATAATAGTTCCTATTAAAATTTCCCTTTTATACTGCTAACATTGCTTGAGTTATTAAAAATATACCGCTTACAACTTATAACCATCCCGAACACTCCTGAACGTTTTGTTGTCTATTTCCGCTATAGACTATTAGAAGACTTTTAAGACAAAAAACCGCTGCCAGCAAATACATTTATGGGATATTTTTTATTATGAATAGGTGTAATATTAAAAATCAAGACGCTACTGATGGTGAATGCCCCAAAATCCTGTAATTTTATTTCAATAAATGGATAAAAGCTTAAATAAATACATCAGTGAGACCGGTTTTTGCTCCCGAAGGGAGGCAGATAAATACATTGAACAGGCAAGGGTTACCATCAATGATAACGTAGCCATTAAAGGCAACCGTGTTGTAGAAGGTGATCTAGTAGAAATTGACGGAGAGCCCATTAAAAAGAAAGACAAAACGGTATACCTTATTTTCAACAAACCCGTTGGAATCACCTGTACTACCGATCTGAAGGACAAACACAATATTATTTCATTTATTAATTTCAAAAGCAGAATATTCCCCATAGGCAGACTAGACAAGCCTTCAGAAGGATTGATATTTTTGACAAATGACGGTGACATTGTAAATAAAATTTTACGGGCGGGCAACAACCACGAAAAGGAATACGTTGTAACG
>CANJAW010000045.1:0-11725 GCA_947472215.1 Chitinophagaceae bacterium | reverse complement strand
TATATATATAATTATTTTTTATATATATACAAAAAAATATACTAATCAAGGCAATAGGAATAAAAAAGAATGGTTTCATTATAGCTTAAAATCAATTCGTTCCATTGATTTTTTCGACAAGCGGAAATTTTTCCAAGCCCTCCCATTGGTAGGGTTCGTTTGTACGCTTACCATCTGGTCGCAGTTTGGAGGTTCTTATGCTGAATACGGTAGTATAGTTTATCTCAGCGGAGGGTATTTCAATCTTCAATATTTCCTGATAGGATGCTAGTGTTAATTCTTCGTTCACCCATTTTTTTGCCAGCTCAAAAGGCAGCAATAATGGCATCCTCCCCTTGTTGTCTCCGTCATTGTGAATCTGTTGCAGCAAGCTATTGGCTGCCCGGGTGATGATGGTGAAGGTGAAGCGCCGGAGCATTTCGCCCGTTTCCCTATCTGGCAATTCTACCACCGAATAGAGTCCTGGCAAAAAAAATAGTGGTTGGTCTTTAAGTTCAATATAATAGGGTATTTTATTTTTAAATCCTGGCAGTTTTCTATGCTCGTAAAATCCTGAGACTGGAACCAAACAGCGACGATTTCGGATCTTGTGCCAGTAGCTAGTTTTATCTTCCAGTATCCGCTCGCTTCTGGCATTGAGCATGAAGGTACGTTGCTTTGAAAAAGCTGTTTCGTCTTTTATATAGAACGGAATACAACCCCACTCCATTAACCTGCAGTGTAGGTGAAGATCCTCCCGATCCTTATAAATAATGGGATGCTCACCATAGGAGTGCCCAATGATATGGATACTTTTTTCCGCGTCGATGGATATTTGTTCATCTATGACCAGTCCCGGAAAACTAGTAGACAAGGCTGCAAGCTTAGCGGTGAAGGAAATGTCGTAACACATAATGGTCAATGGTGAATTGGTGAATGGTGAATGGTGAATTGGTGAATGGTCAATGGTGAATGGTGAATTGGTGAATGGTGAATGGTGAATTTTTACATCTTATATTTTACAAAGTTAAATAGCTTTTTATTGAATCCTACCTGTGAAATTTAGTGAGCCATATTGCCCACAAACCATTCATCATTGACCACATTGCCCATTCATCATTGACCACATTGCCCATTCACCATTCACCATTGCCCATTCACCATTCACCATTGCCCATTGACCACATTGACCATTCACCTACCAATTTCCAGCACTTCATTAATATCAGTAGTATAGTGTTTGGATAAATGTGCCGACTTCAACCGGTATTCTTTTTGATATCCTTGCACGGCAAAGCGCAGCGTATCTTTTCCAAAATTTTTATTCACCTGGTCCAGCGTCTGCAGCATCTTTTTTTTCTTACTGTCCACAGCACCCACAAAAAGACTTAGTTGTACGGTATTGTCGGGTACCAGATCAAGCACTATTACACCGCACTTCATATACCGGTAGCCCGCTTTGAAAATGATATCCAGCCCCATTATAGCATGCTTGATAAGGATGGAACTGTCATTGGTGGCAGTTTCTAGTTGCACCGTCACACTGCGACTATATTGAGGTTCCGATGCTTTATGCGGGTTAGTATGGATGAATACTAGAATGGCGCTAGCGCAACTTTTTTCATTGCGTAATTTTAGAGCACAGGAGGCAGTATGATTACTCACTGCTTCCCGAATGCTGCGCTGATCGGTGAGCAATTTTCCGAATGAGCGGGAGGTGCAAATGTTTTTTTTTCGCTTTGGCTCAAACTCCCATTCCTTTGATGGAATCCCCCTTAACTCATTCAATAGCCGCTCCCCCTGCACCGTCATATTTTTTCGTATCCATTCATCGGGTGCATGCTTGAGGTCATAAGCCGTTTTGAAACCATTGCTATGCAGCAATGAGGCGTATTGCCTGCCAACACCCCAGATATCGGCCACCTCGGTATAGCGAAGCAGCTCATCAATCATCGTCTCATTGCAGGCATAATAAACACCAATATCACGCAACTTTTTTTTTGCATATCGATTGGCCATTTTCGCCAATGTCTTGGTAGGTGCAATACCCACGCAAACCGGAATACCAATATCCTGTTTTACCTTTTGGCGAATGGTAGTGCCTATCTTTAAAAGGTCGAGCATTTTCATATCGTTCATATCCAAAAAAGCCTCATCAATTGAATATACTTCCAACTGGGGGGCAAAATTGGCCAGTGTGGCCATCACACGGCTACTCAGATCGCCATAGAGCGTATAGTTGGAACTGAATACAGCTACCTTGTGCTCACGAACCAGCGCTTCGATCATAAACAATGGGGCGCCCATTTTAATGCCAATGGCCTTTGCCTCCTCACTTCGGGCTACGGCACAACCATCATTATTAGAAAGCACAATCACCGGCTTTCCCTCGAGCATTGGATTAAAAAGCCGCTCGCAGGAGACATAAAAATTATTACAATCCACCAGTGCAATCATCGCTTAGGCATTAAGAATAATTTTGGTGACAGTTCCCCAGATACTGAAATCCATTCCCTCGGTAATAGGGATAGGCGGATACTTTTTATTGGCCGGCAACAAACGTATTCCACTGCTATTTTTAATAAAATACTTAAGCAAAAACTCCCCGTTCACTACCGCCACCACTATTTTATTATTGGTTGGGATCACCGACTTATCAACGATGAGCAGTGAGTTGGGAAGAATATGGGCATCAATCATCGAATCGCCGATATTGCGCACGATAAAGGTAGACAAGGGATTGGGCCTTAAAAGATGTTCTAGGTCGATGATCTCCTCCATATAATCCGCTGCGGGTGAAGGAAATCCCGCCTGCACGTATCCTGGAAAATGCCGTAGAAAGATGGGACTCCCCTCCGCTGATTGAATAAGGTTGATTTCATGCAATTTCGTCATTTACTAATATTTTTAGCAAATTACGGTATTTTTTAGTGTTGGCAAAAATAAAAAACAAACGAAAACTAAAAACGCTTCAACTCTTTCACTTAATCCCAATCCATCCTATTTTGTAAATTCGAAAATGCTTCATTAGCAACCAAATTATTGAGCTGGAAAGGATCAGTAACACAATCAAATAATAACCAAGGGCCAACCAGTCCAATTTCACCCCTTCAACATTCATTTTCATAGTATATTTGCTATATGACAACTGATCTACGTTCCGACACTTTTACCAAGCCTTCTGCTGCTATGCTAGAAGCAATGTTCACCGCCCAGGTGGGTGATGATGTTTTTGGAGAAGATCCTTCCGTAAACCAACTGGAATCAATGGCTGCAAGCCTATTTAAAATGGAAGCAGCTATGTTTTGCCCCAGCGGCACCATGACAAACCAAATTGCCATAAAATGCCATACCCAACCCGGTGAGGAGGTTATTTGCGATAAATTAAGCCATGTCTACATTTACGAAGGTGGTGGAATTGCATTCAATAGTAATTGCCAGGTTAAAACACTAGAGGGCGACAGGGGCAGAATCACAGCCAATGAAATAACAGAGTCAATCAATCCCCCTGATATTCATAAAGCAACAACAGGGTTGGTTAGTCTAGAAAATACAGCCAATCGTGGCGGTGGCAGTTGTTACGATTTTAAAGAAATAATAAAAATAAGAGAATGCTGTTCACAAAATAAGCTTCCCCTCCATTTAGATGGGGCGAGGTTATGGAATGCATTGGTGGCCAAAAGCGAAACAACGGAGCAATATGGTGAAGTTTTTGATAGTATTTCCATTTGCTTGAGTAAAGGACTAGGTACACCAGTGGGCAGTTTGCTACTGGGGAAAAAGAATTTCATCCAAAAAGCCAGAAGGATTCGAAAGGTTTTTGGAGGCGGTATGCGACAAGCTGGTTATTTAGCGGCCGCTGGGATCTATGCATTGGAGAATAATATCAGTCGACTGGAGCAAGATCACCTGCATGCAAAACAAATTGCAGCAGCATTGTCCAAGAAAGATTTTGTAGGAAAGGTTATGCCGGTAGAAACCAATATTCTCATCTTTGAAGTAACAGGACGTTTTACTGCAAAAAGCTTTGAAATGCAATTGGCTACATTGGGTATCCTTACCATCGCAATTTCAGCTACTCAACTTAGGATGGTAACCCATTTGGATGTAACAAATGAAATGGTAACTCGGCTGATTTCGATCATTGAATCGCTTTAATTAAATCCTTAAATTATCCGAAGATTAATAAAACATTTCTTCTTCTCAACCCAATACAAACTAATGTATGTTTCCAAAAATTAACCCCACCACTACGAATGCCTGGAATGCTTTACAAGCACATTTTGAAGAAATAAAAAACGTGCATATGAAAAATCTGTTTGCCGATGATCAAAACAGGTTTAGTTCCTTTTCTATTCAAACTGACCAATTATTATTTGATTTTTCTAAAAATATCGTTACAGAAAAAACGATGCAGCTATTACGCCAGCTTGCATCAGACTGTCAGCTACCTCAAGCAATCAAGGATATGTTTGCCGGAGAAAAAATCAATGTCTCCGAAAAAAGAGCTGTTCTGCATACTGCCTTAAGGAATTTTTCAAATACCCCCGTTTTATTTGAAGGCAAGGATATCATGCCTGATGTGAAAGCTGTTTTGCAACAAATGGAAATTTTTTGCCGAAAAATCCACTCGGGAGAATGGAAAGGATATAGCGGAAAAAAAATAAAATACATTGTCAATATCGGCATTGGTGGCAGTGACCTTGGTCCCGTAATGGTTACCGAAGCACTAAAGCCTTATTGGGTGGAAGGGATACAAACTTATTTTGTAAGCAATGTGGATGGTACGCATATTGCCGAAACCCTTAAGCGGGTAAATGCTGAAGAGACCATTTTCCTAATTGCCTCCAAAACTTTTACCACACTTGAAACGATGACCAATGCACACACAGCAAGAGCTTGGTTTTTACAGCATGCCAAAGATGAATCGCAAATTCAACGGCATTTTGTTGCCCTTAGTACCAATGAGGCCGCTGTAGTTACCTTTGGCATCGCAGCTGAAAATATGTTTGTTTTTTGGGACTGGGTAGGTGGAAGATACAGTTTGTGGAGTGCGATTGGATTATCCATTGCCCTAACAATTGGCTACAGCAATTTTGAACAACTGTTGAAAGGAGCACAGGAAGCAGATCTACATTTCTCCAATAATTCTTTCGAGCAAAATATACCTGTAATAATGGCTTTGCTGGGAATTTGGTATACCAATTTTTATGGCACTAGTTCGGAGGCCATCTTGCCTTATGATCAATACCTACATCGTTTTGCTGCCTATTTTCAACAGGGCAATATGGAAAGCAACGGTAAATATGTAGACCGCAATGAAATGGAAGTAAATTATACAACAGGGCCTATTATCTGGGGAGAACCTGGCACCAATGGACAGCATGCTTTTTATCAATTGCTTCACCAAGGAACCCAAGTCATCCCCTGCGATTTTATAGCACCTGCTATTTCACACAATCCCTTGGGCGAACACCATCCGATACTGATGAGTAATTTTTTCGCACAAACGGAAGCTTTAATGAATGGCACCCACCATGAAAACCCCTTCAGGGTTTTTAAAGGAAACCGCCCCAGTAATTCTTTCCTGCTAGCTAAAATCACACCTTTTTCTTTGGGTAACCTCATCGCCTTTTATGAACACAAAATTTTTGTTCAAGGTGTAATCTGGAATATCTACAGTTTTGACCAATGGGGTGTTGAACTGGGAAAAGTATTAGCGAACAAAATATTACCTGAGCTTAAATCAGATGCCTCCATTGATTCTCACGATTCATCCACCAATGGATTAGTGAATGCCTTTAAAAAAATGAGGTCATAATTTTTTGGGTGAGCTTTTTTTTGCAAAGGGCTTTCAACTTATCAGGCAAACTCAGTTGTATCAATTATTTCTTTCGTGACACTTAAAATGCATTTTCATCACCTTTGACAATTTTATAGACCGTCAAAAACAAAATCCGAATATCCAACCAAATAGTCCAATTTTCGAGATACCATAAATCGCTCGTAATCCTGGATTTTAGTTGCTGATTGTCGGTAATCTGACCCCTAAAACCATTAATTTGCGCCCATCCCGTGATACCTGGTTTTAAAAATTGCCGGATCATAAAATTGTCTACAATTTTTGAATAATCAGAAGTGTGTTTTACCATGTGAGGCCTTGGACCAACCAGACTCATTTCACCTTTGAGCACGTTTATAAATTGAGGAAATTCATCCAGACTGGTTCTTCTTAAAAATTTGCCCACTCGGGTAATCCGCTGGTCATATTTTGTTGCCTGTTTGCTTTCTGCTTCCTGATTGATGCGCATACTTCTAAACTTCAGGCAATTGAATTTTTTATTATTTTTTCCGGAACGTTGTTGAGAGAAAAAAACAGGACCCTTTGACTCCAGCATAATCAATAACCCCAACAAGGGAATCAACCACGAAAGAATGAAAATGACTACTAAAAAGCTTACTGCTAGGTCCAATACCCTTTTTTTAATTTGATTACCTATATTGTCTAAAGGATCTCGGCGCAATGAAAGAATGGGTAAATCCCGAATATAGTCAATTACAACTGGGGTTTTTATAAGGGAAGTGAAATCCGGAACCACTTTAAAACGGATACATTCCCTTTCGGCCTCATGAAGGATTGTATAAATAAATTGATTTTGTTCAGGAGGGATAGTTGAAAATATTTCGTGAACATCCATTTTTTTTGCGATGGCAACAGTGTTTTTAATTTCAGTCAAAATTGGAAAATAAGACAACTCCGTTACATTGCTACTTTCTTCGGTAAATCCCACCAACTGAATATTTAGTCCCTCTTCGGTAAAATAGTTGGCTAGTTTTTTAGCGGTATTGTTATAACCAATGATGATTACCTTATTGAGCAATCGGTTACTTTGTTTTAAATAAATATGGATACCAAGGTAGAAAAAACGATTCAATAATAGCCCAAATCCAAAAGCTATAAATGAGGTAAAAATAAAGCCTCTTGAAAGCTGATATTTACGGAAAAAGAAAAGATAAAACATTGCCGCAATAATCCACAAGAAATACACTTGGGCAGTTCTTTTAATAAACCACTCAAAGCGATTAAATGTCTCTCCCGAATACGCTCTTGAAATAAACGTAAGTACAAACCAGGATGCGTTTAATAGCAAACAAAACTCTATGTAAATTTCAGGAAAGACCCATCGCTTAGTTTCATTAAAAATAAAATAGACCAAAAAGAAAACTAAATTCAAAATAATCAAATCCAACAAAATGATTGTATTATTTAAATATTTTTTGAGTGGAAAATTCATATTGAAAATATTAACAACTAGTTTGGTAATCGCCGACCACCATTTACCATTTTACACAAAGTGAGAAATCCCCAATCTACCCAATTGGCAGATGACTATTTTTTTATAAAGTATAAAAAATAAAGTGATAATCCTATGAGTTGAAAAAAATATATCCTATGAACCATTACCTGGCAAATCGAAATGAGATAAATGTTGAAGGATAGGATTTTGAGTTACCTATTGCAGCTTCCATAATTAGGGTGGGCATAACCCCTACACTATCAGTAATGCTACTAGTAAAATGAAGGCAATGAGCAAAAAAAATACCACTTAGTGTGGTATCCTATTAAAGTGAGGCATATTTATCGACCGCTTTCCAAAATGATGGCATGTACTTCCTCAATGAACGCTTTGTTTTGAATCAACTCTTCAAAGCCTAGGTGCATCCTGTAATTCCAGTAATGCTTAGGGTCTGCCGGTATATTAATTCGCTCTTCATTTGGATTAGTTCGTCTCAGATTTGCATCCATTCCCAGTACATCCTGTAACTGAAAAACACACCACATTGCGGGAGATTGAAGATGTTGAATAAGCATCTCCTTATTAATAGCTGGCTCACAATAAAAGGGAGCTGTACCTTTATGGCCCAACACAGTAGTATAAAATTGCTGCGTTTTTTCAGGATTTTCTTCCCACCATCCCCGAATGGTACTCATATCGTGTGTGGAAGGAGTAATAACAGACAAATAAGGGGCATCTTTGGGATGGAGAAATTCTTCATTAGAATGCTTGGGCATTCGTTGTATCTCTAAACTGAGAATACCCAGCTGCCGCATTACCTCGGGTACACAAGTTGGCACCATCCCCAAATCCTCGCCGCATATCAGCATATTGGTACTTCGCATCAATTTGGGCAATTTGTACATGGCTTCCTTTCTCCAAAATTCATCCTGGCGATGAAAAAAATAATTGATGTACAATTGCTTTAATTTCTGCTTCGAATATTCGTCTAAATCTCGAAAAGAATTTGTCTGGTCTACATGAATCCGGAAATGAAACTGCTGAATCTGCGACCCTTCTTCTTCAAAAAATATAACATTGCTAATCAAATCAAACAACCCTGTCTTTAGTACAAGGTTATCCGGAGTTTGGGGTAGTTGCTGAAAATAATATTCCACTTTCCGTTGCGTATCAAATTCGGGTAATAATTTAAAACTATCATATTCCCAAACAAGAAAATTTGCTTTCACAAAATCAGCCTGATCGCCAAATTTATCGCTGACGAAATAGGCTGGAATATAGGGTTTACAATACCGCTGGTATTGAAATGAGATTCCCAGTTGGTACAACTCATTGAGGTGAATTGGTATGGCTGGAACAAATTTCCCCATAATTCCTTCTACTGCATGTAAAGGGATACTCCAAATTCGAAAAAACCCAAGAATATGATCAATGCGAAAGGCATCAAAGTATTCACTCATCTGCTCAAAACGCCTACGCCACCAGGCAAAATCGTCTTCCTGCATTTTTTTCCAGTTATAGGTAGGAAATCCCCAGTTTTGGCCCTTCACAGCAAAATCATCCGGCGGTGCCCCTGCCTGCACATCCATATGATACAGTTCAGGAGCCATCCACGCATCGCAGCCATATCTGTAAATTCCGATGGGCAGATCCCCTTTGATAACAATGCCATTTTTATGCGCATAAGCAGTTACTTCTTTTAACTGTAAATGAAGGTGATACTGGATAAAATAATGAATAGCAATACTTTCATACTGCTTTTGACTAGAGGAAGCCAGTAACTGAACTTCGGCATCATTGAAGGTGCTATGGGACTTCCATTGGCTAAAATCAGCTGTTTCGTATTTATCTCTTAAATAGCAAAAAACTGCATAGGGAACCAACCAATGACGATTTAAATCAAAAAATTCAACATAATTACTGTCACTTAAAAACCCATGTTTTTGAGCGGCAAACAATTCCTTCAGCGCAGAAAACTTCAGATTCATCACCTGGTTATAATCTACTTCCGATGATTGATTTAGCTGTGCTTTATTTTTGTATAAGGACTTAATGATCGCATTTTTTTTATTTCCTGCCACCTTTTCAAGATTGAGGTACAAAGGATGCAAGGCAAAAGTAGAAATGGCTGCATACGGATACGAATCAAGAAATGAATGAGTAGCCGTAGTATCATTGATAGGCAATAATTGGATTAATTTGAACCCACTATTTTTTGCCCAATCAACCAATAATGTAATATCTGAAAACTCTCCAGTTCCCAACCCATTTTCACTTCGTAAACTAAAAACTGGAATGGCCACCCCTGCTCCCTTCCATTTTGGAAAGCCCAACTGGGCAAATCCATCATGCAAAATGGTGGTAGTCAATTTTTGATTATCTCCTCTTAACACTCGATTGTTTCCCAATTCAAAAGCACGGAATGTTTTTTCTTTGGTGTTATACACCCCATACTTATAGGATATTGGAAAAACCTCGTTAGTAAAATCCATCCGGATGGTCCACCAGGAGCCTTGTTTTGAAAGTTGTCGAAGGTTGTCCGTTTTCCAATCTCCCAATTGAATTCCGGTTCCCCCTATACATACTACTTCCTCCTCAATCACTGTGGGCGCTTTTACCCTAAACTCATGCGTGTATTTTTTGGGAAGGCGCTCTTTGGAAGTGGATGCTTTGGAAGATTTTAATAAGACATCCTGAAAAGCTTTTGTAAAAAAAGAATTTTCTATATCTCCCGCATGGTTCCAGTAGTCAATCAGAATAAGTTCTTCTGCTTTTAATTCGGCGAATTGAATTATCCGATCATTGCCCCACTCCACAACCTGCATTCCATCTGTATCTTCTAAGATGTAACGGTATTGTAAATCAGGTATACTGAAGTCATTGGATGGGATTTCAATGGTTCCCTGCCAAAATTCTTCGTTGAGATATTGTAGTGGCACGGCCTTATTAAAATCATTGTTCCCCAATACAATATGGTTTCCAGAAACAAACAATGCCTGACCAAATTTTGTTGAAAAACGAATTATAAAGTTGACTATCATTAGGAAAATAACTTAATAAAAGGGCAATATAAAGACTTTATTGCATAATGTAAAAAATACACAATAAATAATTCTGTTAAATATGAAAAAGGTAAGCAGTATTTTAAAAAATGGACCTTTTAACCACCTAAATTTAAAATATTGCCTACCACATTTATAAATTTGTAGGATTTGCCCTACTTTTGCCAAAATTAATTTTACAATGGAAACTACAAAAAAATCTACCGGCCTATATTGGATTCTATTTTTTGGATCTTTAGTTGCATCAGTGGTTGTTTATAAAGTTGGCGGTGGCTACTGTTCGATGGTACTTCCCTTTAATGTCACTTTTTTTGCAAAGGCCATGGATTTGATGTAATTCGTTTACCTTTTAGCTTATTATTGTAAACTATTGATAATAGCCGAGAACTCGGCTGCTACCAACGAGGCACCGCCTACCAATCCTCCATCTACATCCGGTTGGCCAAAGATTTCTTTTGCATTCGAAGCTTTCACACTTCCTCCATATAAAATAGAAATACTATTCGCTACTTCGTTGCCATATTGAGCAGCCAACACATTTCGGATATGGGCATGCATTTCCTGGGCTTGCTCACTAGTAGCCGTTTTTCCTGTACCAATGGCCCAAATTGGCTCATATGCGATTACAAAGCCGGTCATCCGCTCCGCAGTTAAATGAAATAGGCTTTCCTTCAACTGGTTTTCAACATAACTATTTTGAGTACCCGCTTCGCGGATTTGTAAGGCCTCGCCGCAACAAAATATAGGCTGTAAGCCATATTCAAAACAAATTGACAATTTTTCGGCTAATAAGGCATTCGTTTCATTAAAATATTCCCGGCGTTCACTATGGCCGATGATGACATAGGGCACTCCGATGCTTTTCAACATTTCAACACTAACTTCTCCGGTATAAGCACCTGAAACCTTATTGGAGCAGTTTTGAGCTGCCAACGAGAAATGTTTTTTTCCTGCAATCTTTTGATTGATATTGATTAAATAGGGAAATGGAACTCCAAAAACTGCCTCCTGGTATTCTGTTAATTCAATTGGACTTGCCAATAAATCGGTTATCAAAGTTTCTGCCTGCTGGATACTCAGGTTCATTTTCCAGTTAGCTGCTGCGATTTGTTTTCTCATTTTTTGTATTTTATAGTTGCGAATAAAGTTGTTGTATGATTGTTTTTTCTTCCTCTGTCACCTTTGCACCCTTCAATTTTTTCCAGTTGCCGATATCCTCCAAAACCTTTTCAAAAATATACCTATCATTTCCCCAGGTAAAATTGTCTACAAACTTCGCTGGAAAGTTGGCCCCAAAAATATGGCAACAAACTCCAATGACTGTACCTGTATTCAAAGACGTATTGATGGCAGTTCTACTATAATCCCCCATTAAAACGCCACATT
>CANJAW010000044.1:0-11967 GCA_947472215.1 Chitinophagaceae bacterium | reverse complement strand
CAGTAACGGCACCAAAACTTCAGCGCAACTTAGGACTCTTTCAGTCAACCGTGCTCAATATGATTGATATGGTAGGTATTGGGCCTTTTGTTACCCTGCCTATTGTGATGGGTTTGATGGGAGGGATGTTTTTATATGCTTGGATAGCGGGGGCTTTTCTTTCTTTGGTTGATGCAATGATATGGAGTGAATTGGGCGCAGCATATCCTTTGGCGGGCGGGAGTTATAATTTTCTGAAAGAAGCCTATGGAAGTAAAGGGCCTGGTAGGATGATGAGTTTTTTGTATGTGTGGCAAACAGTGATTCAGGCACCATTGGTTGCTGCATCTGCTGCAATCGGGTTTTCGCAATATTTGGGGTACTTGGTTCATTTAGATGAATGGCAAGCAAAGGCAGTATCTGCGGTGGTTATTATTTTTATCACTTTTTTACTTTATCGAAAAATAGATAGTATCGGTAAAATAGGGGTGCTGCTTTGGACAGGAGTATTGCTTACACTTGGCTGGATCATCATTGGAGGAATTGCGAATGGCCATTTTTTGGAACCGCTTAAAAATATCAACACTGATTTTAGCTGGGGTCAATTATTATCTTTTGTATTTGGGCAGGCATGTGTGAAGACCATTTATAGTTATTTGGGATATTACAATGTCTGTCACTTGGGAGGTGAAATCAAAAATCCGGGTAAAAATATCCCTGCGAGTATGTTTATCTCTGTGATAGGAATTGCCATTTTATACTTGGCTATGAATATGAGTGTTGCCAGTGTAATTCCATGGCAGGAAATTAAACAGTGGCAGGCCAACGGGCAGAATAATTTTGTAGTTAGCACTTTTATCGAAAGGTTGTATGGAGTTGCTGCAGCCAATATTGCAACCATTATGATATTATGGGTTGCATTGGCTTCTTTGTTTGCAGTAATGCTTGGTTATTCAAGAGTGCCTTATGCCGCAGCGGTAGATGGTGCTTTTTTTAAAGTATTTGGAAAATTACATCCAACTAAAAATTTCCCCTATGTTTCCTTGCTGGTGTTAGCTGGATTTGCAATGGTATTCAGTTTATTGTTTAGAATGAAGTATGTGATTGACGCTATACTAGCGATGCGCATCATGGTTCAATTTATTGGGCAGGCTGTAGGGGTGACCTTATTGCGTACACGAAATGGGACGAAAGCATTGCCTTACAAAATGCCCCTATATCCGTTGCCAGTAATTCTGGCGATTGCCCTGTGGGCATTTATTTTTTATGCTACCGGTCTTACTATTATATTTTCATTCCTTCTGGTTGTAGGCAGTGGATTGATTATGTATTTCATTCTTGCAAAAATGCAAAAACAATGGCCATTCAATGTCGAAGTCGAAAAGGGGCTAATGGTGTAGGGGTTACATTACCACTTTTTTAGCGCTACAAAATATTATTAGTAATCACATATCTCCCCGTCACTAGATAAATCAAAACAGCAGTAGTAAGCTCCCAACTTCGTTGAATTTTTTTCATGATAATTTTTTTTAAGAAATCAGCTGGTTTTAATCGACCGGTTATGGCCTTTTTGTAAATGCCATTCCATGTATTCCAAGTTTTGACCCTTCAAATAGCGAAAGGTTTAATTAAGCCGGATTTTATTTGCGAAATAAATTCATTGAGATGGGTAGACTTATTTGAATTCGCTATTTCCAATATCTAGGGTAATCTGTATTTTAAAAAATATTGTTAAAATAAATTTCACTTCAGTAAGTATCTGGCGATAGCTATATAGCGTGGTTACTAGAAAACAACTTCTTAAAAAAAACATTTTTAGGCTTTTAAACTTTCTATCCATTAATCAATCAGATAGGTGTTCAGAAATATTAGCACAATTGTTGCTTATCATTTTCAGGACACCTATTTCTCATTTAAAAATATAAGTTATGAAATTCAACAAAAAGCTCCTCCGTACATTTAGCCTGATTGCATTTCTTTCAGCAGTTTTGATTACAGCATGTAAAAAAGAAAATTCCTCCTCCATGCCGGCTGGTAGCCAGCGGCTTTCTTTGTACTTGACTGATGACCCAAGCCCTTATGATTCGGTATTTATTGATATTAAATATGTAGAGGTTAAAATTGATACCTCCAATCATCATAAAAGCGATGACCATTTTGGCGACAATGACAATGATCGGGATGATGACCGTAAAAGCCGTGATGAATTTGGAAAGTGGGATACTTTACAAATTACTCCTGGCATTTATAATGTTTCCAAGTTGAAAAATGGAATCGACACCTTGCTTGGAACGGTTACCATCAATGGGGCCATCCGTAAAGTCCGGATTACATTAGGAACCAATAATTCACTTCGGATGGCAGGGGTTGCCTATCCTTTGAATTTGCTACCTGGCACTAATAATTATTTGTATGTAAAAATTAATGAGGTGCATCACCATGAAGCTATATTTGGACAAACCTCTTTGTGGATTGATTTTGATATTAGCCGATCAATCATTGCGCTAGGCGGCCAATATTATCTGAGGCCGGTATTACGACCTTTCTGCGACAATAATTTTGCTAGGGTAAGAGGAAAAGTGCTTCCCGCAGAAGCCGCTCCATTGGTAACAGTTTATAATGCTATGGATACCGCCAATGCTATTCCTCATCCTAATGGTGAATTTAAAATTAGGGGACTGAAAGAGGGTTCTTATAGTATTTTATTTAAAGGGGCTAATGGTTACCGTGATACCACTTTGTTGAATGTCCAGCTGAAAAAGGGAGTAGAAAAAGTGGTTCCTACTATTTTATTAACAAAATAAAAAACTGAAAATTGTTACATTGCATCGAAATAGGGGTTTCGCCTATTTCGATGCAATATTTTATCAATTAATAAATACATTATGGAAAGAAAAGAGTTTTTAACATTAATCGGATTGGGCTCAGCATCCGCCCTTGCTTCCGTTTGTTTGGCTAGTTGCTCAAAGTCTTCAACTGCAGGCGATTCCAACGTACCTAGTGCCCCTTCCAATGTAAACACTACGTTGGATTTGACATTACCTGCAAATGCGGCACTTGCTACCCCAGGAGGCTATATTTATACAGGTGGTGTAATCGTTGCCAAAACAATGGCGGGTGCATTTATTGCCGTATCTCAAACTTGCACTCACCAAGGGTCAGCTGTACGGTATGAGGGAGCAAACCAGCGATTTTATTGTGCAAATCATGGGGCCACCTTTTCCAATACAGGGGCAGTTACCGGAGGACCGGCTCCTACAGCATTAAAGCAGTACAATACGTCCTTGGCTGGAAATATATTAACTGTATTTTCTTAAATTGCTTTTACTTATTAATTGTATAAATGTCATTCAGTTTAGATTTTTGATCTAAGAAATTTCTATCATACTATGTCAATAAAAAAAATAATTCCCTGGGTCAGTTTGTTTTTTGCAGTAATCTTTTTTGTCAGTTCTTGTACTACGGTGAAGGAGTATCAAAAGGGGAGGCTGAATGATGCCGAAATGGTATTGGGCAGTCGGAAAATTCAAAAAACAGAAATGAGTTTTCAATCTTATCGTGAAGGGGCTTCAGGAGCAAACGGAGGAAAAACTGGTGGAGGTTGCGGATGTAATTAGTGAGATTCTCCGAATACGAATAAATTATTTGTCCAATACCCCGATTAAAAATAAGGAATGAAGAAAATATGTTTGGTTTTAGTTGGCTTGTATCTGAACTTACTCGCCGGGTTTGCGCAATCCAGTCCTGCAAAAGATTCTATCCAATATAAGGACCGTAAATTAGTGCTGGAGGAAGTGAATTTTATAAGTAGTTATTACCACCAAGATGGAAACAATTCATCCGTTACCGGAGGGATTGGTACGGAAAAGCTGACTGATTTTGCCAATATTATAGATATTAAATTTGCGAAATACGATAAGCGTTACCGTAAGCATACCTTTACAATGGAAGGTGGAATTGACACCTACTCATCCGCTTCTTCGGATCAAATTGATTTGAAAGCGAATTCTTCGGCCTCCTCTCATGATATCCGCGTATATCCTTCCATTTCCTGGTTGGTTGAAAATGATAAAATAGGTACCAGCTTTGGATTGAGTGCGTCTGCTTCTAAAGAATTTGATTACCAGTCTTTCGGAGTAGGGGTAAATTTTTCTAAAAAATCCAGTAATAATAACCGTGAATTTGGCTTTAAGGCACAGGCCTATCTTGACCAGGTTTCATTGATTTTACCGATTGAGTTGAGAACATCCTCCAATACTCCTGCTCGGAATAGAGAAGATGATGATTATCCCACGTCATCTAGAAATTCTTTGAGTGGCTCACTTACTTATTCTCAAATTGTCAATCAAAAATTACAGTTATTATTCTTGCTAGACCTGGCCTGGCAAAAAGGGTATTTGAGTTTGCCCTTTCACAGGGTTTATATGAATAATAATTCGGTTCAATCAGAATTTTTACCATCTTCCAGATTGAAAATTCCGGTTGGAGTGCGGGCTAATTATTTTTTAGGCGATCAGATTGTTATCCGATCTTTTTATCGCTTCTATCATGATGATTGGGGGTTGACGGCTCATTCTGCCGATATAGAAACCGCTATCAAACTAACGCCTTTCTTTTCTGTTACGCCATTTTATAGATACTACCGTCAATCTGCAATAAAATATTTTGCACCTTATAAAGTGCACAATGCCTCGGATATGTATTATACCAGTAATTATGATCTTTCAAAATTTGATAGTCATTTTGTGGGTGCCGGCTTCCGAATTGCCCCACCAAACGGTGTTTTTGGAAATCCTCATTTCAGCATGCTTGAAATAAGGTATGGGCATTATTCTCGTAGTACTAATTTCAATTCAAATATTGTGAGTTTGCATCTTAAGTTTAAGTAATTCGGTTTATAAAGTCTGTTTTGCAATAACCCTATCATAAAAATCCCCAAAGAATATTCTTTGGGGATTTTTATTTTTACAAATGGCTTGGTTTAATGTATTTTCCAACTATGGTGGCCCTTGGTACTTGAAATTATTTTTGGCGGATGATAAATACCGATGGTACTGCCCTTTCTTCCCCTTTGTCGCTAGGGTAGATGGTTTGCTTTCCGTTTATTAGCATACAGCTGCTACCCCCTCCGTCGAGGTTAAGCGCTTCTATACAATTAAGATCTACCATAATTTGTGCAGCCTGAGGTAAACTTACTCCCTCAGCTACTCCTGGATTACGGCCTTCGATTACCATAAGGATGAGTTGGTGATCTTTGGTATACCCAATTAGTGTTCTTGGGTGTTGATCATTAATTGCCTTTCCTGCAAACTTTATTTCTTCGTTATTCGATATTTTGATTTGTCCATTTTGAACCAGTACAGGACCACCACCTACTGCTGTTTGCATCTTCCATTGTTGGAAAGCAGGGCTGGTTGCATTCTTAAATGCAGGTAAATTATTGAGGTCCTTTAGGTTAAAATGGTGGTTGGCTATTGAATCTTTTATTAAGGGAACTGCTACTTGCGAGGCAAGGGCTGTTGCAATTGAAGAGTCTGAATATATCCATGCTATATCAGCCTTGCGGTTTTTCGAAATACCTAACGCCCCTATAAAAGGGTGACGGTACGTAAAAGTGTCTTTTCCCTTTCCTGGTACTGAATGAATATTATAGGAAACAAGTTGCCCATCTTTTATTACGATGTTTAAGTTTTGATGGGTAGCAAAAGAAAAAAACGATGTATTCATCACCAGCAATGGGGATCCATTTTTTTTGAAATATTCTGTCGGGGTTAATCTTCTTTTACTTGAGGTGTCAGTTGTAAATTCGAGTTCTTTGTTTGCAAGATCTGCGATGACATAATAAGCAATAAATGGTTTGCCATCCAGCGAATCCTGCGTTTTATAAATATTGAATCCTTTGGGCAAAGGGGCATACTGGGAATTGGCGTTTGTCCAACGAAGCTGTGCCAATAAGTGATTGTTGCAAAACAATATCATTGCAAACAGTACCAGTTGTTTTATTGCCAATTGAGCGGCTTGTACTATTTTACATTTCATAAAATTGATTTTACCTATTGGGTATAAAGGTCTTTGGAAATAGCTATTGCAGTTTATTAAATGGTATTTGCTAACTGTTAACAAAAAGCAGCTACTATGCATTTATCAAACATAAAAAAAGGATACTTTCGTATCCTTTTGGTTTTATGATTTGTCTGAATTTTTCACTTTCTTTTGACTCTTTGGGGCAAACATTACCAACATCCTTTTTCCTTCCATTTTAGGCATGCCTTCCAAGGCACCTACATCTTTTAGTCGGTCTGCAAATTTTAGCAATAATAATTCTCCTCTTTCCTTGAACATGATCGCCCGGCCTTTAAACTGAACATGTGCTTTTACTTTATTTCCATCCAGTAAAAATTTTTCAGCATGTTTACATTTGAATTCAAAATCGTGGTCATCTGTATTAGGGGTAAAACGAACTTCCTTCACCTCGCTGGTTTTGGATTTCGCCTTCATTTCTTTTTTCTTTTTCTTTTCATCGTACAAAAACTTATTGTAATCGATGATCTTACAAACCGGGGGATTGGCACCTGGAGAAATCTCTACTAAATCTAACTGTTGGTCTTGGGCCATTTTTAGCGCATCGGCTGCAGGATAAATACCCGGTTCAATATTTTCGCCTACCAATCGTACCTCAGGTACTCTTATCATGTGATTGGTGCGATGCTCCTGTTGTTGTTCTTTTCTGAATCGTGGGTTAAATGCACCTCTGGGTGCTCTGGGTGGAAATGCCATTAATTGATTTTAGTTTTAAAATATCGGGCTTGCGCTCCAGTTTTTGGTTTAAAGTTAATAAATAATATTATTCAAATGCTCTTTTACTCTTTACTTCCTCATTTACCTGTGCTATAAATTCAGCGATAGGGACAACTCCCATATCACCTTTGCCTTGTCTTCTGATGGCAACTAGGCCCTCATTCATTTCCTTTTCACCTAAAACTAGCATGAATGGGATTTTTGCCAATTCGGTATCCCTTATTTTTTTGCCGATTTTTTCATTTCGGTCATCTATTTCTACGCGAATATCTGCATTTTTTAACTGAGTTGATACAATTTCTGCATAGGGCATGAATTTATCGCTGATGGGTAAAAGCTTTACCTGAGTAGGTGCTAGCCATAATGGGAATTTTCCAGCACAATGCTCAATCAAAACAGCAATAAAACGTTCCATGCTTCCAAAAGGGGCCCTGTGAATCATTACAGGCCTATGTTTTGCATTATCTTCCCCAATATAGGTTAGGTCAAAACGTTCTGGTAAATTGTAATCTACCTGTATTGTTCCCAATTGCCATTTTCTGCCAATGGCATCCCTTACCATAAAATCGAGCTTTGGACCGTAAAAAGCAGCTTCGCCATATTCGACCACTGTTTTTAGTCCTTTTTCAGCCGCCGCCTCAATGATGGCATTTTCTGCAAGGTTCCAATTTTCGTCACTCCCAATATATTTACTTCGGTCAGTTTTGTCGCGCAATGATATTTGAGCAGTGTAATCGGTAAAACTAAGTGAATTAAATACATAGAGTACCAAGTCGATTACTTTTTTGAATTCATCTTTCACCTGTCCTGGCATGCAAAATAAATGGGCATCATCCTGGGTAAACCCCCTTACTCGGGTAAGGCCATGTAATTCGCCATGCTGCTCATAGCGGTATACTGTTCCAAATTCGGCTAGCCGCAACGGTAAGTCCTTATAACTGCGAGGGGAAGTTTTGTAAATTTCACAGTGGTGTGGACAGTTCATCGGTTTTAAGAAAAACTCTTCCCCTTCCTGTGGTGTTTTGATTGGTTGAAAACTATCCTTGCCATATTTTTCATAATGGCCGGAAGTGACGTATAAATTTTTATGCCCGATATGGGGTGTGATTACAGGAAGGTAACCACTTTCCATCTGTGCCTTTTGTAAAAATTGCTGTAGCCTTTCTCTTAGCATTGCTCCCTTTGGCAACCAAAGAGGAAGGCCCATGCCTACTTTTTCTGAAAATGCAAATAGTTCAAGTTCTTTTCCCAATTTGCGGTGGTCTCTTTTTTTAGCTTCTTCCAGCAGTACCAAGTATTCATCCAATTCCTTGGAAGACGGAAAAGTTACTCCATAAATACGGGTGAGCATTTTATTTTTCTCATCTCCTTTCCAATAGGCACCAGCAATATTGGTCAGCTTAATTCCTTTGATGAAACCAGTATTAGGGATATGCGGCCCCCTGCACAGATCGGTAAAATTGCCTTGTGTGTACAAGGTGATTCCTCCATCTTGCAAACCGCTTAAAAGATCAAGTTTGTATTGATCACCCTTATCTCCAAAATATTGGATGGCATCGGCTTTAGAAATCTCTTTTCTTACAAAAGCGTTGCTTTGCTTGGCTAATTCTGCCATTTTAACTTCTAGTCTGCGTAAATCTTCTTCCCCAATCTGGTGGTCGCCCAAATCAATATCATAATAAAAACCTGTTTCCAGCGCAGGACCTACCCAAAATTTAACTCCGGGAAACATTCCTTCAATTGCTTCTGCCATTACATGTGCGGAGGAATGCCAAAAGGTAGCTTTACCATTTAAATCATTCCAAGTGAGTAATTGAAGTGAGGCATTCTCCTGAATGGGTCTTGCCGCATCCCATACTTCTCCATTGATAGTGGCAGCCAATACTTTCCTTGCTAGGCCTTCGCTGATAGATTTTGCCACATCCATAGCACTAACACCCGCTTCGTATTCCCTAACTGCACCATCCGGTAATGTAATTTGTATCATAATGTATGTAAATTCTACCTTAATTTTAAGATGCAAATTTAACGAACTATTAGCTAATGAAGTACAGAACTAAAATATCTTTGTAAAGCTTGGAATGTTGGCTTTCTTTTGAAGGAGTTGTAGGATTGCCCACTTCCAACATCGAATGATGCCCTTTTTGTAGTAGGAAGGGCTACAAATTAAAAGAAGTACGTATGAAAAAAATAATCGTTGCCGCCCTCTTTTTTTTACTAACCAATTCAATGGAAGGCCAAAAAATTAATGGGCAGTGGCGAGGTTATTTTAATGGGAAAGGAGATATTGTATCAACTGGTGGGGATGATACCGAATTTGTGTTGGAAATTGAAGTCAATGGTTCGCAGGTATCGGGGTATTCGTATAGTTATTTTCAGAACCGAAAATATTATGTTATTTGTTCATTAGCAGGTACCTACTATAAAAGTACGAAGAGTATGAAGGTTACAGAAACCGCTCGTATTAAAGGGTTGACACCTCCCGACTGGAATGATTGTTTGCAAACCCATATCCTAAGTTACCAAAAGCAAAAGGGGGTAGAAGAGCTAAAAGGTAGATGGGTATCAGCAGGCGGACAAGTAAGTAATTGCGGCCTTGGAACAACTACGCTGACGAGAAAAACTTTAAGCAAAGATCTTGCTAGTTTTAGAAAACCAGTTTCATCAAAAGTGTTGGCTGAAAATAAGCCTGCAGTAAAATTATCGACGGTGGGTGGCCTACCTGTACTACCATCGCCTGTAGTTAAAGCTTCTCCAAAGTTGAAAACCAAACCTATCCCATTTGAAAAACCAACTGACAGCTTTGTAGTTACTAGTAAGCCGTTATCTCGGGACATACCTGGCATTATTGTGCCAGAAGCCCAACGTGGGCAGGTAATCATCCTTTCACCCGAAAGAGGCTTTGAGAAGCGATCTAGTGAAATAATCAAAACCATTGCCATCGAGCATGCAACTTTTACTGTAGACTTGTATGATAATGGTGAAATTGATGGAGATAGTATCTCCCTATTTTATAACAGTAAATTATTGTTTTCGCACAAGCGTCTCAGCGAGAAACCCATTAGTATTGCACTTGCAATTAGTTCGGAAAATGAAGTGAATGAACTAACCATGTATGCAGAAAACTTAGGGAAATTCCCTCCCAACACGGCATTGATGGTTGTTTTGGATGGTGATAAGCGCTATGAAGTGAGGATTGCTTCGGATCTTAAAAAAAGCGGTACCATTCGATTTGTTCATAGTATCCCCGCACATTAATTGACAGACCAGGAGTCCCTATTTCCTTTTTGATTGGACTTTTTTTAGGGGTTCTATCTATATTGCATCCACGATTTATTTACTACCGTAGTAGGTAAACTGGGGCCCTTATGGACCAATTTAAAATTTAAAATTCCAAGTTACGGCGGGTATGATAGGGAATAAGCTTACCTGCTTGCCCTGTACCTGTAAACTGCCATCATATGGATTACCCGTTTGGTCGAAATAAATAAAGTAGGGGTTTTTTCTGCTGTATACGTTGTAAATACTAAATACCCATTCCGTTTTCCATTTGCGGTGTTCATTTTTTTTAGGACTATTGATGGCTGCAAAATCCAATCGATGGTAGGAGGGAAGCTGGTATTCATTGATTCGGCTATACTCTTGTGTTAGTATGCCATTTACTAAATAAAACCTTTGTGGCAAGGTGGCTGCATTGCCTGTGCCGAATACAAAAGTGCCCGAAAGTTTCCATCGTTTATTGAGTTCATAAATCCCTACTACGCTGATATCATTTCTTCGATCGTACTTGGCAGGGAATTTTTCGCCGAAATTTAGTTGGGGAAATTTGCGCCAAGTCCAGCTCAGCGTATATCCAATCCATCCGGTTAACTTCCCTTTGGTTTTATTGATAAATAATTCTGTTCCATAGCTCCAGCCTTTACCAAAGGTGAAAAAATTTTCTGTATCCTGCAGGGTATTTGGAGTATATCCTTCTTGATACTCTATCTGGTTTTGCATATTTTTATAATACATTTCCAGCGAGGTCTCATACATATTATCTTTAAAGTTTTTAAATACCCCAGCTGCATATTGCCAGCTTATTTGGGGTTTTACCTTATAGGTGCTAGGTACCCATAAATCCGTAGGTAGGGTAGTGCCAGAATTACTTACCAAATGAATATATTGTATATTTCTAGTTACAGATGTTTTAAGCGAGGTTTCATCATTGAGGGCATATCGAAGGGTAAATCTCGGTTCAAGGCCACCATATGTTTTTACCCCTTGTCCTTTTGAATATACGGTGCTATCTTTTCTGTTTCCATCGGCATCCGTTTGGTAAATTTTGTATGCACCAATTTGCTGAAAGGCGCTGTATCGAAGGCCAATGTTAATTTTTACTCGCTCATTCACTTCCCAGTCGTCTTGTAAATAAACGGCTGCTTCATGGGCAAATTTCGCTTGTGCATTCAAGGGTTGAAAAATCACTGAATCCTGCCTGCCACTTACCACACTGGGGGTAAATCGGTGAAAGGTGTATAGCCCTCCAAACTTAACCTTGTGGCCTGTAAAAGGATAGAGATCAAAATCCTGTTTTAAACTAAAGTCACGTATACCAGAAGCCAATTTTACATTTAAATTATTTTGTGCCGCCTGAAAAGTAAAGTTATAATTATTAAAAACGGCTGTTGTATTTCCAAACAACCTTTTGTTAAATACATGGTTCCAACGCATGGTTCCAGTAGCATTTCCCCAAGGAATATTTACTTGTAAACTTTTTTGCCCATTTACAAAATTGAATACATCCCTTCCAATGTAACCGCTGATATACAACCTGTCTTTTTCAGAAAACCGGTAATTAACTTTTGCATTTAGGTCATAAAAATAGTATCCGGATCCGGCAAACTGGCTTGTTTTTTTCACAAAGGGTTTTGTCAATCCATCAATATAAGTTCTTCGGGCAGAAATAATAAAGGAGGCCTTGTTTTTTTTGATCGGTCCTTGAATGGAAATCCTAGAAGCAATCAATCCGATTCCTCCATCCACTTGCAATTGTTTGTCATTGCCTTCTTTCATGGCAATGTCTAGCACACTGGATAAGCGCCCACCATACTGTGCAGGCATTCCACCTTTAATTAAAGAAACGTTTTTAATGGCATCCGAATTGAAGATAGAAAAGAAACCAAATAAGTGGCCGGTATTGTAAACAAT
>CANJAW010000043.1:0-11997 GCA_947472215.1 Chitinophagaceae bacterium | reverse complement strand
GGCAGCAAAATATTTCCATAGGAAGTGATTATTTGAAGGTTTCGCTTGGTAGCCGGATGCAGCCACATATCTTCATCCATTGCTGGGGCTAGCACCACTTTACAGGTAGCAGAAAGATATACAGCCATCAAGAGGTTGTCGCAGTAGCCGGAAGCCATTTTAGCCAACGTATGGCAACTTAAAGGTGCAATTAGCATGATATCCGCCCATCGACCCAATAGCGCATGGTTTTCCCAAGTATCGTTATGGACAAGGTCAATTAAAACTCGATGATGGGAAAGAGTGGAGAGGGTTAAGGGGGATACAAATTCTTTTGCCGCGGGAGTTAAAATTATTTTTACTTCTGCGCCGGCTTTTGTCAATAAACGCACTAGATTAGCGGCTTTATAAGCAGCAATACTTCCTGTAACGCCCAGCAATATTTTTTTTCCCTTTAACATAAAAAACGACGGTTCAAGCCGTCGTTAAAAATATAACATCTTATTTAAAAATTATTGCTAATTTAAGCCGTAAGCCTAACTAAATAAATCCTCTTCATTTTTACGGAAATAGATTTTATCCTCCATAAATTCCTGAGAAGCAAGCAAAGCAGGATTGGGCATACGCTCATAAGCTTTGGAGATTTCAATTTGTTCCTTATTTTCATGAATTTCTTCCAAACTATCCGTATGGCTTGCAAATTCCTCTAGCTTATTATGCAATTCTTCCTTAATAGTAATATTAATCTGATTGGCACGTTTGGCAATAATGGCAATGGATTCATACAAATTACCTGTTTTCTGTTTCAGATCAAACAGATTTTTTGGCTCTACTACATTGCTTGTACTAGCGCTGAGTTGTCGTCTTAATTTGCTCATTTTGTATTTCTTTAATATTATTTTGACTTAAATTACTTAACTCCTTTGCTTCTGCCAACAAACCGCTATCAGGAAAACGATCTGCAAAATCCTGATACTCACTTACCACTTTTTCAAACCGCTCAGTTTGCTTATCAACAATACTTAATTTGGCAAATTTATAGTACGATCTAATAGCATTTAATTTAAAACTATCTCCTTGCTTAGATTCAGGGAAATTAGCCAACACGCCCCCGTAAGCAATAGCTGCAGCCCGATACTGTCCTACTTTGAAATATAGGTCAGCCGCTCGCAATTCCTTGCTTTCTAGTCTCTGCCTGCATTTGTCAATGATAGCATTGGCTTCTACATTTCTGGTAGAGCCAGGATGCGTATTAATAAATGATTGCATTACTCCAATAGATTTCCCTGTATTCGTTTGGTCTAGATCTACTTTAGGCACTTGCTTATAAAAACACATGGCATGCATAAAGTCCACCTCTTCCGCTTTACTACTATTTGGAAAAACCTCTAAGAAGCCTTTAAAAAAATGTTCTGCATCACTATAATTTTGCATATAATAAAAACAAAAAGCATCCTTATAATAAAGTTCTTCAAACTTGTCGGTTCCCTTATAAACGGGATACAACTCCTCATATAGTGTCTGAGCCTGGCGGTATTTCCGCTCATCATACAACTTATCAGCCATCTTCAATTTATATGAAACATCCTTGCTTTTCAGGATTTTGCTGTATTTACTGCAAGATTCCATTGAAAAAAAAATAGAGACAGCGATGATTGATAGTTTTAAAAATCTCATATAAGATTGCAAAATTAGTGATTTTCCTCCAAATATCTCGTCAAATTATCAGATCACAAAAAAGAAGCCGTTAAGGTTTTTAAAATATTACGATACTCCGCAAATTCAAACTAGTCAATATATAAGCTTTTAGCCAAAAAGTTAACAAAGATTGCCAAATAACTTACCAAACGGGTGGCCAATAAGTCGCCGTAAACGCAAAATGGCCCTTATTAAAAAAGCCCTCCCGGAAACCGGGAGGGCTTTGATATAAAATTATTCGTTTAGTTTGACTTGATATCAATTGTATTTTGATCTCCACCTCCAATACTCTTATCAGAAGATATTCTGTCAGCACCAATACCTAAGGTTTCAACCAAGTAATTCTTAACAGCATCCAATTTCTTGTCTGCCAAAGATTGCTGGGCTTTAGAAGCAGCAGGATAAGCCGTAAGTGTGATCGTACAAGTAGGACTGTTTTTCAATTTTGAAGCAACAGAAGCCAACATAGCTTTCACATCATTGCTTAATTTAGCCGCTTTCATTGAAAGACTTGGATAATCTACTGGACAAGCTGGTTTAAGAGACATTTTTGAAATAAGATCTTTCATTTCATTGCAGCAAGCTGGCTCAGGACATTTTCCAACACCATCTGCATCAACCGGCTGACATTCAGTAGGAGTGATTAATTGTTTATCCTTGCAATCTGCAACACCATCTCCATCAGTATCTTTAGTTACACCATGTGTATCAACTGGACAACCTGAAGGTGTATTTGCTTCCCTATCCAACTGATCAGTAACACCATCGCCATCTGTATCAACAAAAATTGGCTTTGGCAACTTCATGTGTTTAGGATTGTTTAACTCGCTGTAAGCGTAATCCAAAGGATTTAACCACCACAATGGTTCAACAGATTTAGCACCTACATTAATATTTAATCCTACTGAAATGAAATTCCATGAATCAAATATGCCTGATTTAGCAGCATCGCCATATGGAAATGCTTGGTATTGCTGGCCATCTATCAGGTCAGATTTAATGAAAGTCTGACGATCTTCTAAGGCAAGATTGATTCTTTTACTTAATTTTAAAGCTAGTCCCAATAAAATAGTTCCGGAAGGTTTTACTAAATTGCTACCGGACTTCGCTGTACGCAAACCGCCTTGATCAGCCTGAGTTTCATAGGTATTATCCATCCCGTCTTTTAAAGCCTTCAAGACATCTTTTCTGTTTTTATAAACACCAGAGGCAGAACGTTGACTATTGAACAGGCTAGCATATGTATTACCGCTAGCATCCAATGCATTTACCATGGTATTAAAGAAGGTAAAGCCGAAACCAGCACCGCCATAAACTGTAGCACCAGATTTTTGCTTGTGGAAGCGAATATTTGTAAAGTTGAAAATACCTTGTAGAGAAAGATCCTGAACTTTTGATTTGTAATTTTGGAAAATCACTTCAGTGGTTCCTCCATTTAAAGTAGTAATGGCCCCAGCCGAATTTCTAACAACCGAATTATACCCCTTAGAACCCAAATTACCTCCGTTAGCAGCAGAAAGCCAAGCTGGATCTCTTTGATAATTATCATTAGCGGTCCAACTCAGCCCCTTTGCAGAAGCATTTACATATTGAAACCTTAATGAAAAAGTATATCCTAGCGCTTTTCTTACATGTGCTTCAAATCCCAAACTAGGAACCCTAGCGGCAATATCTCCATTTACTGCAATCGAACCTAAAGAAGCACCCAATTCCCACTGGTTGCGAGGAATGGCAGGAAAATTATATGTATTATTCAAAAATTCGTTCTGCTGCGGCTTATTTTTAGCTGCTATCACAGTCGAATCAAAAACACTGTACGCTGCACCCATTTGGGCGAATGTAGCAGATGTTGCCATAAGGGTTAGTAACCCTAGAATTATTTGGTACTTTTTACTTGACATAATAAAATTTATTAAATGCTGAATTAGCGGGTTTAATTAAACACGAAATTATCCTTTTAGATTTAAAAACCAAAATTTTTTGGTATATATTTAGTTATTTCCTTCAAAATCTGCTCAATTTATACAAAATTAGGGGTTAGTAACTATAACCAATACTCGCTTTTTGCCAAAACGGGTCATTTTGGGAGATGTTTTTAAATAAAATAAAATAATTTGTTTGAACCCGTTGTATACTGCATTATATTGCTTTTTTTTGCTCATGGACTTTGTAAACAAAATCATAGGGGATGAATTAAAGATTTTTGAAAAAAAATTTACTGATGCCGTAAAAAGCGAGACTCCGCTGCTTGATCGAATAATGAAATATATCATCAAGCGCAAAGGGAAGCAACTAAGACCCATGTTTGTATTTTTAAGTGCAAAATTGCTGGGGCCCATCAATGAAAGCACCTATCGCGCTGCCGCATTAGTGGAAATACTTCATACCGCCACCCTAGTTCATGATGATGTGGTAGATGAATCCCTTGAGAGAAGAGGCTTTTTTTCTATCAATGCAATTTGGAAAAACAAGATTGCCGTATTGGTGGGGGATTATTTATTATCCAAGGGGCTGCTTCTATCCACTTCCAACCACGATTATGAGCACCTAGATATTTTATCAGAAGCGGTCAGACAAATGAGCGAAGGAGAATTACTGCAGATTGAAAAAGCGCGCAACCTAAATCTAAAAGAAGAAATCTATTTTGAAATCATCAGAAACAAAACAGCCTCCCTGCTTTCTTCTGCATGTGCTGTGGGTGCCTGGAGTACCAGCAAGGATCCGATAGCTACGGAAAAAATGAAATTATTCGGCGAAAAAGTAGGGGTTGCCTTTCAGATAAAAGACGATCTTTTTGATTATGGAAAAGAAGATATAGGTAAGCCTACCGGCAATGATATCAAAGAAAAAAAATTAACGCTTCCGTTGATTTATACCCTCAATACCATTGATGCCGCTACTAGAAGGAAGTTGATCTCTATCATCAAAAATGAAAATAAGAACCCTGAAAAAGTAAAATTGGTTATTGACACAGTGGTTAATGCAGGAGGCATTCGGTATGCAGCAGCAAAAATGAATGACTACAGAAATGAAGCCCTCTCCATTTTGCATGAATTTCCGGAAAGCGATGTTAGAAAAGCTTTGGAAGAACTAGTGATATATACGACCGACAGAAAGTATTAATTTATTTTAAAAAGTCGACCCATTTGCTCGGATGCGGCTTCACCGATAAAATAACGTGAATGAATAAACGCTGGAACATATTACCCGGTGATATTGAAAAAGAAAAAGCACTGAACCAGTCGTTGAAAATAAATACGACCCTTTGTAAAATTTTGGTACAAAGAGGTATCGAAGATTTTGAACAATCTAGGGATTTTTTTCGTCCTCAATTAAAAGATTTACACGATCCTTTTTTAATGAAGGATATGGAAAAAGCAGTAGATCGAATTAGCACTGCCATTGATAAAAATGATAAGATACTGGTCTTCGGAGATTATGATGTGGATGGAACCACTTCCGTAGCTTGCATGTACCAGTTCATTTGCAAAATCCACCATCCACTTCAGGTAGAATTTTATATCCCCCACCGATACAGAGAAGGGTATGGAATTAGCAAAGCGGGAATTGATTTTGCAGCTGCCAACAATTTTAAGCTAATCATTTCATTGGATTGCGGTATCAAATCAATCGATTTGGTGGCCTATGCAAAAGAACTAGGCATTGACTTTATCATTTGCGATCACCATCTTCCCGATAATATTTTACCCGATGCAGTGGCTATTTTAAATCCAAAGCAACCCGAATGCAATTACCCCTACAAAGAACTTTGTGGATGCGGCGTGGGTTTTAAATTAATCACGGCACTGGCGCAACGCTATGGAATAGATGAATCTTTTTATTTTAGTTTTCTGGACTTAGTGGCAACAGCCATTGCCGCCGACATCGTTCCTATGACAGGAGAAAACCGTATACTGGCGTACCATGGAATACAGCAGATTAACAACAACCCCTCCGCAGGGATTGAGTCGTTAATAAAACTCAGCGGTATACAGGGCAAATTAACCATCAACAACGTAGTATTTGTTATTGCCCCCCGGGTAAATGCCGCTGGAAGAATGGATGACGCAAAAAAAGCCGTGCAACTTTTCATTGAAAAGGACCCTATCAAAGCCCTTGAATTTGCTGAAATGCTACACAGTGACAATAGTGATAGAAAAGAAGCAGATAGCAGCACCACTGAAGAGGCATTGGCACTAATTGAAAGTAACGACGAACTGATGAAAAGAAAATCAACGGTTGTTTACAGGGAGCACTGGCATAAGGGAGTCGTAGGCATTGTTGCCAGCAGGCTAACTGAAAAATACTACCGCCCCACCGTGGTACTTACCCTACACGATGGTATCGTATCGGGCAGTGCTAGAAGTGTTGTCGGCTTTAACTTGTACGAAGCAATTTATGCATGCAGGGAATATTTACTAGGATATGGTGGACACTTTGCGGCAGCAGGGCTTTCGATGCTTCCTGAAAATGTGGAGGCCTTTGCCAACAAGTTTGAAGCAGTAGTGGCAGCTACTATCCCCGAGTACTTGCTAATACCAGAGATTGTAATTGACAGTGATATTTCATTTGGAGCACTATCCATGCCCCTTTACAATATTCTCTGCCAGATGGAACCCTTTGGACCAGGTAATATGCGCCCTGTATTTATTGCTACCCAAGTAACCGATACAGGCTACTCTAAAATTGTAAAAGGGTTGCACATCCGTTTCGTAGTAAAGCAAAATAATATTCGTATTACCGGCATTGGCTTTAATATGGCCGACAAATTCAATTTGTTACAATCAAACCAACCATTGGACATTGTTTTTACAGTAGACGAGAATGTATGGAACGGAGAAACCAGCCTTCAATTAAAAGTCATCGACATAAAATTATCTATCCCTTCAAATCAGCCTTCCTTAACTTCCCCTAATTGAAAATACTACCCTTTATTCAATATTTTTTATACCTAGGCTTCAACTGGAACTGGAACATTGCCTTTCCGATTTTACTGCACGAAATAAGGGGTGAAAAAAAGTACCAGATTCAAACCACAGGGTCAGATGAACTAAAAAAAACGAAAGCTGCTGGAGTCGATATCTCACATGCCACCGTTTATATGCCCGCAAACTATTTATTGCTGGAAGAAATTTTTAACACCCTTCCAAAAGAAGGCCGAAACCACTTTTTAGATATTGGAAGCGGAAAGGGAAGGGCGCTTTGTGTTGCAGCCCATCATGGATTTGAAAAAGTTACGGGAATTGATTTCTCCAAAGAATTCTGTTTACTTGCTGAATTGAATTTACAACATACGCAAATAAAATTTCCTTCCTTACAATATTCAATCATAAACCAGGATGCTTTGATACTAGCTATTCCTTCTGATGCCAATTGCCTGTTTTTTTTTAACCCCTTCGACCAATATGTAATGAATCATGTTGCAAAAAAGATCTTGGCAAGTTACCAAAACAACCCTCGTGACATTTACATCATATACCTAAATCCACTTTACAAAAATGAATTTTCCCAGTTGGGTTTCAAGGAGATTTTTTATACTTGCAAACTAAAATATTTAGAAGCAGTAATCTTAAAAAAAACTGCCCTTAATGGTAATGCCTAACGAATTTCAATAACTATAAAGGGATTGCCTTTTCAGGCAATCCCTTTACATATAAATTTTTCGCTTCTGGCGATTCCTTTTCTAATAAGCCAAAAAAACTAGCCCATCAACTCAACACTTCTGTTGATAAAACTGGTAAGGGTATTCCCCTTTAGCAGTCCCTGCGACAATAATGCAAGATCAGCCAGGTTATGAATAATTTTCTCCTGCTTATCTTTTGCAGGTTCCGATAAAATATTTTTAAACAACGGATGATTTCCGTTTACAGTCAATGTTACTTCATCGGGCATACTTGCGTAAAAAGCACCCATTCCGCCCTGCATCGACGCCATGTCTTTCATGCGGCGCATGAACTCAGGTCGAGTGGCAACAACCGGTGATGCCGTTGCGCTTAACCCCTTTACCTCAACGGTTACATTTAACTCTGGTATTTGCAAACTAAACAACTCTTTTAAGGTGGTTTCTTCCTCTTTGCTCAATACAGTTTCACCCCCCTCCTGCTTGTCGATCAAATTTTCAGTAATATCACTGTCCACCCTTACAAACTGTACGTTTTCCCATTTCATTTCCATTTGGTTAACAAAACCATTGTCGATGATTGTTTCCATTTTCACTACCACAAATCCATTCGAAACGGCTTGTTGAATAAATGCATCCTGCTGAACCGGATCTGTACTATAGAGGATCACCTGTTTGCCATCCTTGTTTTTTTGCAATGTTTCCGTAGCCATCTTGTACTCATCAAAAGTAAAGAACTTGCCTTCGGTACTTTGGAGTATCAAAAATTTATTGGCCTTTTCCAAAAATTTATCGTCCGTCATCATTCCGTACTTCACAAACAATCCAAGACTTTCCCATTTTTCTTCAAAAGCAGGTCGGTCAATTTTAAATATCTCTTCCAGTTTATCGGCTACTTTTTTGGTGATGTGAGAATTGATTTTTCGAACGTTGGGATCTCCTTGCAAATAACTACGGCTTACATTCAACGGGATATCTGGCGAATCAATTACCCCTTGGAGTAACATTAAAAATTCAGGAACAATATCCTTCACTTCATCTGTTACAAAAACCTGATTACTGTATAACTGTATTTTATCTTTCTGTATTTCGTACGACTGCTTAATTTTTGGAAAATAAAGTATTCCGGTAAGACTAAAAGGATAATCTACATTTAAATGTATCCAAAACAAGGGAGCCTCATTAAAGGGATACAATTCCTTGTAAAAATTTTGATACTCTTCTGCAGTTAAGTCGGCTGGTTTCTTAGTCCAGGCTGGCTCAGGATTATTGATTTGCTTGCCTTCAAACAAAATGGGAACAGGGAGAAACCGGCAAAACTTATCCAATACCGTCTTGATTCTTTCCGGTTCTAAAAATTCAATACTTTCCTCGTTTAAATGCAACACAATATCAGTACCTCTCCCCTCTTTTTCCACCTCTTCGAGCAAAAATTCTGGACTGCCATCACACTCCCATCTTACGGACTTAGCTCCTTCTTTGAAAGAACGGGTTATCACCTCCACTTTTTCACTTACCATAAAGGATGAGTAAAAGCCTAATCCAAAATGACCAATTATATTGTTTTCATTTTGACCCTTGTATTTGTCTAAAAACTCTTCCGCACCACTAAAAGCTACCTGGTTAAGGTATCTGTCAACTTCTTCTTCGGTCATTCCAATTCCCTTATCAGAAATGGTAACGGTCTTCTTTTCCTTGTCAATACTTATTGATATTCCAATTTCCCCTATTTCACCCTTTGCTTCCCCTAAGGAAGACAATGTTTTTAATTTTTGGGTGGCGTCTACGGCATTACTAACTAGCTCCCTTACAAAAATATCATGTTCGTTATATAAAAACTTTTTAATGATTGGAAAGATATTTTCCGTTTGCACCCGAATGGTTCCTTTTTGCATAAATCTTATTTTTTGGTCTAGTTAGCAAACAAAATACCAAGATTTTTTAACTGACAGCTTGACACTCCTGCAAGTATTCAGCGTAAACCAGGGATAACTGTTAAAAAGATAGCTGCTTTGAAATAGATGGTAACTATTTGCCAAATCCCAAACCATCTATACTTAAGTACTCATAGTAGGGTTTACTATAATTCCGATAAGGAAAGCGGCTATAGAACGGCTTTAAAGGATAACAATGGATAAAAGCTATGTTTTTATGCCGCCGCCAAGAGGGATAGGGACAAATTGTGACAGGTATTATTTACCTTCGCAGCATTATGACGGAAAAAATTCTTATCCTCGATTTTGGATCTCAATACACTCAATTAATTGCACGGGTAGTAAGGGAAGCCAATGTATTTTGCGAAATAACTCCCTTTCACAAAGAGATTGTTTTTAGCCCTGAATTAAAAGGTGTCATCCTTTCTGGATCCCCCTTTTCGGTAAATGAACCCAATGCCCCCTTAGTAGACATTGAAAATATCGCAGCCAAAGTGCCGGTTTTGGGAATTTGCTATGGAGCTCAGCTTACTGCTAAACTATTTGGAGGCAGGGTCGACAAAAGTGAAAAAAGAGAATACGGAAGGGCCAAACTAGAAAAAGTGAAAGAGGATATTTTACTAAAAGATATTGCTTCCCTTTCTCAGGTATGGATGAGCCATAGCGATACCATCAAAGCATTGCCCAATGGGTTTGAAATATTGGGGACCACTGAAAGTATTCCTGTTGCGGCGTTTAAGCGGACTAGTGAGGACTTTTTTCCGCTATATGGCTTACAATTTCACCCCGAGGTATATCATTCCACCGAAGGTAAAACAATCATAAAAAATTTCCTATTACATATTTGCAGCTGCTCGCAAGACTGGACACCTGCCCATTTTATAAGCGACACGGTGGCTGCGCTAAAAAAACAGATTGGCAACAAGCGGGTGATCATGGCCTTGAGTGGAGGTGTAGATAGCACAGTAGCAGCCACGCTGATTCACCAAGCATGCGGCGATAACTTGTTTGGCATTTTTGTGGACAATGGCGTATTGCGCAAAGATGAATTTGAACAAGTACTCGAAATGTATGCCCAACTTGGGTTAAACGTAAAAGGAATCAATGCAAGAGAACATTTTTATACCCGCCTAGCTGGAAAAACGGATCCTGAAGAAAAAAGAAAAGTTATTGGTAGCGGTTTTATAGAAATTTTTGACCAAGAGGCCCATCGCATTGAAAACATTGACTTTTTGGGGCAAGGCACCATTTATCCAGATGTAATTGAATCGGCCTCCGTTCATGGTCCTTCTGCTACTATTAAATCTCACCACAATGTTGGCGGCCTTCCTGCAACAATGAAATTATCTTTGGTAGAACCACTCCGCTCCCTATTCAAAGATGAAGTCAGAAAGGTTGGATTGGAGCTCGGAATACCCCATGACATGCTTTTTAGACACCCTTTTCCAGGGCCAGGACTAGGCATTCGGATTTTGGGTGAGGTCACCGAAGAAAAAGTAAGATTACTGCAGGAAGCAGATGCTATTTATACCAATGGACTAAAAAAAGCTAACTTATATGCCAGTATTTGGCAAGCTGGCACGATTTTGCTACCGGTAAAAAGTGTAGGCGTCATGGGTGATGAGAGGACCTATGAATTTACTGTAGCACTTAGAGCGGTAACTTCAGTAGATGGAATGACTGCAGACTGGGCTCATCTTCCCTATGATTTTTTAGCCGATATTTCCAATGAAATCATTAATAATGTACGTGGTATTAACAGGGTAGTGTATGATATTAGCAGTAAGCCGCCCGCCACGATAGAATGGGAATAACCGATAGGCCACTGAAAGATTTTGAGGAAAGTAAATAGAATCAACATAGTATGAAACAGATTTTACTACTGGTGACATTTTTTATGCTGACAATTGTATTGTCGCAAAACGTATTTGCACAACCAGCTCCGATTGGCTCTGTAAAAACTTACCGAGTGGGTATTTTTGCACCGCTATTCCTCGATTCAGTTTTTACTACAGAAGGCAAATTTCGAAATAATCAGGAGCTTCCTCGTTTTATAAAGCCCGCTGTTGATTTTGTAAATGGCGCCCAAATCGCACTTGACTCTTTGGTGATATCCAATCAAATGATCAATGCCTATATCTATGATACTAAATCCAACAATGCTTCAGTAGAGCAACTCATTAAATTAAAAAAAATCGATTCCCTTGATCTAATCATAGGCTCAGTAAAAGATCTCGAATTTAAACAACTTGCCTCCTTTGCTTTATCTAAAAACATTCCTTTTATTTCTGCTACTTACCCAAATGATGGAGGTGTCATTGCCAACCCTTTCTTAGTAATCATTAACGCTACCTTGAAGTCGCATTGCGAGGCTATTTTCGCCAATGTTTTACAAAACCATAGCAAAGAAAAAATTTTATTAATTAGACAGAAAGGTTCACAGGAAGATAAGATAGCCGGCTATTTTAAAGCGATGAATGAGGCAGACCGAAAACCCTTGTTAAATATTCAAACTATCAATTTTGACAGCACTTTTAGCACAGAATATTTACAAAAAAAATTGGATAGTAATCGCCGTTCTATTATTATAGGTGCGTCGCTAGATGAGAATTTTTCTAGCAAACTTACTTCAGCGTGCTATGACCTTCATTCTTCTTACCCCATCACTTTAATTGGGATGCCCAATTGGGACGGATTTAAAATTTTTATGAAAAAAGATCAATACCCAGATTTCCCCGTTTACTTTACTAGTCCTTACTATAATTC
>CANJAW010000042.1:0-12113 GCA_947472215.1 Chitinophagaceae bacterium | reverse complement strand
CGTGGATAAGACAACCGGAGAAACACATGTACGTCACCGTGCACATGTTAGTGAAGGCAAATTATACTACAAAGGACAAGTGGTAGCTGAAAAAGCGCCCCTAAAAGCATAATATTTTTCAAATGCTGAATTCTAAGTTATAAATTCGTTAAGGAATTTATGACTTAGAATTTTTTATTTAATGAATGTACCATGAATATTGCCCTTGATATGATGGGTGGCGATTATGCCCCACTGGAAGCAGTAAAAGGTATTTCACTTTTTTTAGCTGAAGGAGATAAAAATACAACCCTTACACTGATTGGCGATAAAGCCATCGTGGAATCGTTGCTATTGGCACATTCCATACCTACCGATTCGATTACTTTAGTGCATGCTGCTGAAGTAATCGGTATGCAAGAGCATCCTACCAAGGCGCTTCGTGAAAAACCACAATCCTCTATCGCCATCGGATTTGAATTATTAGCTTCCGGTAAAACGGATGCATTTATTAGCGCTGGTAATACCGGCGCCATGATGGTGGGATCCTTATTCAGCATTAAGGCAATAGAAGGCGTTTCACGCCCTACCATTGGCGCCTACATTCCCAGAGAAAACGGCAAACTTGGCCTGTTGGTAGATGCTGGTATCAACTCAGATTGTAAACCCGAAAACTTGGCTCAATTTGCCACCCTCGGCGCATTGTATTCCGAACATATTCTTGGGTATGCTAATCCAAAAGTAGGGCTCATTAATTTAGGCGAGGAAGAAGGAAAGGGCAACCTACTTACCCAGGCAGCCTATCCTTTGTTGAAAGAAAATAAGCACATTAATTTCATTGGCAATATTGAAGGACGAGATGTATTGATTGATAAGGCAGATGTGATGGTATGCGAGGGGTTTACAGGTAATGTGGTCTTAAAACTTGCAGAAAGCATTTACGATTTGGTGCAACGTAGAGGAATACAAGATGAACATTTTGAACGGTTTAATTTTGAAGTATATGGTGGTGTGCCGGTACTAGGGGTTGCAAAACCTGTCGTAATTGGTCATGGTATCTCACATGCACTTGCTTTCAAAAACATGATTCTTACCGCCGAAAGAATGATTGCCAAAGATTTGATGCAGAAAATGAAAGATATTTTCAGCTCGCAATCCTAACCTACTGAACGACTCCCTATTTCAAAAATTGTGTAGGCGCTAAATTTTCCAACATATCCTTTGTCATTCGCTCAAGGTTATAATCTTCCTTCCATCCCCAATCATTTCTAGCCTCTGAATCATCGATGCTTTGAGGCCAACTATCCGCAATTCCTTGACGATAATCGGATTGATAGGTGATTGAAAAGTCAGGAATATACTTTTTAATCTCGGCTGCAATTTCTTTTGGAGAAAAACTCATGCCTGAAATATTGTACGCAGTGCGGGCCTTAATTTTTTCTTCGGGAGCCTCCATTAATTCAATGGTAGCCTTAATAGCATCGGGCATATACATCATCGGTAAATAGGTGCCCTCCTTTAAAAAACATTCGTATTTTTTTTCCGCCAATGCCTCATGAAATATTTCTATTGCATAATCGGTAGTTCCCCCACCGGGTGCACTTTTATAACTGATTAACCCTGGATAACGAATACTTCTTACGTCTACCCCCCAACGTTGATGGTAATAATTGCACCAAAATTCACCCGCAAATTTGCTTATGCCATATACCGTAATGGGCTCGATAACAGTTTGCTGTGGACAATGTATTTTGGGTGACGTTGGGCCAAAAACTGCAATCGAACTGGGCCAGTATACTTTATGGATATTTTCTTCCTTGGCAATATCTAGTACATTGAGTAGGCTCTGCATATTGATATTCCAAGCAAGGTTAGGATTTTTTTCACCCGTAGCGGAAAGGATTGCTGCTAACAGGTAAATCTGGGTAATGTTTTGACGAATGACTTGCACATGAAGCATTTCCTTATTCATCACATCTAGACTAACATAAGGACCCGTACCCTTCAATAATTCATTTTCCTCTCGCAGGTCACTTGCTAGCACATTCGAATTGCCATATATTTTCCTCAGCGCTAAAGTAAGTTCTACCCCTATCTGACCAGAAGCCCCCACCACTAATATTTTTTCTTTTGCCATAATCAAATAATTATGTTTGCAAGTTAAAAAATCTATCGCCAATAACTTTATTTAATACTTGCTTGGCCGAATTCTCCCTTGTTAATACGACAACTGCAAGTAATGGGGTGAAAAATCAACCACTTAAACCTATTTTTGCAATATGGAAAAGTATTTACAGGAGTTGTTCACAGGACAGCAATATAAGGAGAACAATTTTTTCCTCATTGCCGGTCCTTGCGTAGTGGAAAGCGAGGAACTGGTGATGGAAGTGGCCGACAAGGTCTCCACCATCTGCAAAAACCTGGGAATTCCGTATATTTTCAAGGCTTCTTATCGAAAAGCCAACCGCACCAGTGGAAACTCTTTCACTGGTATTGGAGACATCGAAGCCTTGAAGCTACTGAAAAAAGTAGGAGAAAAATACCATTTGCCCACCGTTTCGGATATCCATTCACATGAAGAAGCGGCACTGGCAGCTCCCTATATTGATGTACTCCAGATACCCGCTTTTCTTTGTAGGCAAACAGATCTGCTAATTGCAGCTGCTCAAACAGGTAAAATTGTAAACGTAAAAAAAGGACAATTTGTAAGTGGCCCTTCCATGAAATTTGCTGTTGAAAAAATCAACCAGGCGGGCAATGGAAAAGTAATGTTAACCGAAAGAGGTAATTCATTTGGTTACCAGGATATGGTGGTAGATTATAGAAATATCACCTGGATGAAAGAGCATCTGGTGCCCGTTATTATGGATTGTACGCATTCCCTTCAACAACCCAACCAGACTAGCGGGGTTACTGGCGGAAATCCCCAACTGATCGAAACCATTGCAAAGGCAGCGATTGCGACAGGCTCAGACGGATTGTTCATTGAAACGCATCCAAACCCAGCAGCAGCCAAGAGCGATGGAGCCAATATGCTGCAGCTCGACTTACTTGAACCATTACTCGAAAAACTCATTCGGATTAGAAAGGCAGTATTATAATGCCAATTGAAGGAGGATTGCAGGCAGACTAGTCAGCGCAGCCTGATTAGTGTATTTTACAAATACTTTGCAGGATTACGTCTAGCATTGAGGATATACTGTTTGATATTCATCCAAAAAGCAATAAAAAGATAGATAATCACCGGTGATCCCATGGTGATAAATGATATATATATAAAATTCTTTCTGATAATCGAAGTGGCTATCCCCAACCGCTCCCCTATGGCAGTGCAAACGCCAAAAATATGCCATTCAATAAAGTGCCGGATAGATTTCATTTAGCTAATTTACAAAATAATAATGATTTATTATAGATTTAAACCTGCATTTTTCTTAAAAGCTCACTTGAATTTTTGTAAATTTGCAAAAAAAATAAATTGAAAATGTAAAAACTGAATGCTAGAGCAATTTAGCTGAATCGTTTTTATGTATCCAATGTCTTTTTTATCAGTTTTACCTATTTCCTAATATTCAAATTGACATTATGGCCTTCGACATTGAAATGATTAAAAAGGTATACGCAAATTTTGGGAGCCGAATTGAAGCGGCCCGCAAAGCAGTTGGCAAACCTTTGACCCTTACTGAAAAAATATTGTATGCCCATCTTTGGCAGGGAGATGCAACTGCAGCTCATGAAAGAGGAAACAGTTATGTTGACTTTGCGCCAGACCGCGTTGCGATGCAGGATGCAACGGCTCAAATGGCTTTGCTTCAGTTTATGCAAAGTGGAAGAAGTCAAGTAGCGGTACCCAGTACCGTGCATTGTGATCACCTGATAGAAGCAAAAGTAAATAGCAAGACCGATCTTACTAGGGCAGTAACCGAAAGCAGTGAAGTGTATGATTTTTTAGCTTCTGTTAGCAATAAATACGGAATTGGTTTTTGGAAACCTGGTGCAGGAATTATTCACCAGGTAGTGCTAGAGAATTATGCCTTCCCCGGTGGAATGATGATTGGCACAGATAGCCACACCGTTAATGCAGGTGGTTTGGGAATGATTGCCATTGGTGTAGGTGGTGCAGATGCCTGTGATGTAATGGCGGGTCTAGCCTGGGAATTAAAAATGCCCAAACTGATTGGTATCAAATTAACCGGCAAACTAAATGGCTGGGCTGCACCAAAAGATGTCATCTTAAAGGTAGCAGGAATTCTTACGGTGAAAGGTGGTACAGGTGCGGTAGTGGAATATTTTGGAGAAGGTGCTACCAGCATGAGTTGTACTGGAAAAGGAACCATTTGTAATATGGGTGCCGAAGTAGGGGCTACCACTTCTACTTTTGGATATGATGCCAGCATGAGCCGGTATCTGAAAGCAACCGGTCGCGAGGAAATAGCCACCGCCGCAGATGCTATCGCTGAACATTTAACAGGAGATAAGGAAGTATACGCCCATCCTGAACTATACTTTGATGAGGTGCACGAAATCGACCTTACTACCTTAGAGCCGCATTTAAATGGACCTTTTACCCCCGATTTAGCTACGCCTATTTCACAAATGAAAGCAGCCGCCCAAGCCAATGGATGGCCAACTAAAATAGAAGTGGGATTAATCGGCAGCTGCACCAATTCCTCTTATGAAGATATTAGCAGGGCGGTAAGTTTGGCTCAACAAGTAATAGACAAAGGGCTTACTTTATCCTCCCAGTTTTCCATTACGCCTGGTAGTGAGTTGGTTCGATATACCATTGAAAGAGACGGCTTTTTGGGCGTATTTGATAAGATTGGCGCTACCGTTTTTGCCAATGCCTGCGGACCTTGTATCGGTATGTGGGCTAGGGTTGGTGCAGAAAAAGCAGAAAGAAATACCATTGTACATTCATTCAACCGCAATTTTGCCAAACGTGCAGATGGTAATCCTAACACGTTTGCTTTTGTAGGAAGTCCCGAGATCGTGACTGCCATGGCGATTGCAGGTGACCTTACATTTAATCCGCTGACAGATACCCTTACCAACGATAAAGGTGAGCAGGTAAAATTAGATGCCCCAACTGGTTTTGAATTGCCGCTAAAGGGATTTGATGCAGAAGATGCCGGATACCAAGCTCCTGCCAAGGATGGTAGTGCAATCCAAGTGTTGGTTTCAGCAGAAAGCAAACGCCTTCAACTATTAGATCCTTTTGCTGCTTGGGAAGGAAAAGACCTTAAAGGATTGAAGTTGCTGATCAAAGCAAAAGGAAAGTGTACCACTGACCATATCAGTATGGCAGGCCCTTGGCTTAAGTTTAGGGGGCATTTGGATAATATCAGCAACAATATGCTGATTGGTGCCATCAACTTTTTTAATGAAAAAACCGACCTTGTTAAAAATCAGCTAACAGGTGAGTACGGTACCGTGCCTACTACTCAAAGAGCATACAAAGCTCAGGGAATTGGCTCCATCGTTGTAGGTGACGAAAACTACGGAGAAGGGTCCTCAAGAGAACATGCTGCCATGGAACCACGCCACCTAGGTGTTCGGGCAGTATTGGTAAAATCATTTGCCCGTATCCACGAAACCAATTTAAAAAAACAAGGTATGCTGGGACTTACCTTCGAAAATAAGGAAGACTACAATGCAATACAGGAAGATGACACCATTGACATCATCGGGTTGGAAACGTTTTCCGCCAATAAACCTTTGCAATTAATGTTGCACCATGCAGATGGAACAAACCAAACCATCCAGGTAAACCACACTTACAATGAACAACAAATTGAGTGGTTTAAAGCGGGTGGCGCATTGAATATCATCCGGAAGGAATTTGCCGCAAGCAAATAACAATCCATTGAATAATAAACGGCGAAACTCAATCAGGGTTTCGCCTTTTATTTGAACTTCCTTTACATTATAAAAAACAAATTGTTCATGTAACGATTTTTTAAAACGCAGTCAGGTTACATTGAATTGCAATATTTTTGTGACCGGAAAGTTGGATGACTTATTTAATATGACTGCTCAATTCCAACGGACTTATTTGTTTAAAATTTCATCCCTACAATTTTCTCTCAGCTCCAGTTGATCAAAAATTATGACACAAATTAAAACAGCCATTCTTTCGTTCGGCATGTCCGGCAAATTATTTCATGCGCCATTTATACAAATACACCCCGGCTTTCAACTCGCAGGGTCATGGGAAAGAAGCAAGAAAATTATTGGCGATTTTTATCCAGGAGTCCACTCCTACCCTTCATTGGAAGCCATCCTAGAAGACGAATCGATTGAACTGGTAGTGGTGAATACGCCTACTGCCACCCATTATGAGTATGCAAAAAAAACTTTACTAGCTGGAAAACACGTGGTAGTAGAAAAAGCTTTTACAACAACCGTTGCAGAGGCAGTAGAGCTAAAAGAGATTGCTAAGAAGGTAAATAAAAAAATATCCGTTTATCAAAACAGGCGCTATGATGGTGATTTTAAAACAGTAAAAAAAATACTTACAGAAGGCTGGCTCGGTAAAATTGTAGAAGCAGAAATTCACTATGATCGGTACAAGCCCCTACTTAATCCAAAGCCCCACAAAGAAATCAAAAGTGCTGGATCAGGATTACTGAAAGATCTTGGGCCCCATGTCATTGATAGTGCTATTTGCTTATTTGGCTTTCCACAGGCGGTTTTTGCAGACATCCGAATTACCCGACCCGATTCGGTGGTGGATGATTGGTTTGATTTGCGACTATATTACCCTGATTGCAGCGTGCGACTAAAAAGTGGGGTATTTGTAAGAGAGCCCCTTGCCAGTTTTGTAATCCATGGAACAAAAGGATCTTTTTTAAAAAACAGAACCGATGTGCAAGAAGCCGATTTATTGGCCGGTAAAAAACCCAATACCACCGACTGGGGAACAGAACCAGCATCGGAACATGGATTATTACATACCGAAAAAAATGGGCAAATTATTCGGGAGCGGGTACGCTCCCTGCAAGGCAATTATTATGACTACTACGATGGGGTATACAAAGCCTTAACAAGTAATCAACCCATGCCGGTAACAGTTGATGAAGGCATCAGCATCATGCGTATTATTGAGGCCGCACTACAAAGTCACCAAGATAAGAAAGTGATTGAATTGTGAATGGGCAATGGTGAATGGGCAATGGTGAATGGTGAATGGTGAAAGTTCGGCCAGCTTGCTGCTTCTTAACGATTATGCTAATTCATCCAGCACACTATCAGTTATCAACTATCCGTTATCAATTTCACCATTCACCTTTCCCCGGCGTCTAACCATATTTTAATGCCGTTGTTGGTCTTACTGACCAACAACCGAAGTTTGCAGTACGCCTACCCATTGATGAAATTACACTATTTCAACGCTTCGCATGTTGGTCAATAAGACCAACATGGGCTTAAGAAAAGAAAGTGATTGAATTGTGAATGGGCAATGGTGAATGGTTAATGGTCAATGGTCAATGGTGAATGGTGAATCGTGAAAGTTCGGCCAGCTTGCTGCTTCTTAACGATTATGCTAATTCATCCAGCACACTATCAGTTATCAACTACCCGTTATCAATTTCACCATTCACCTTTCCCCGGCGTCAAACCATATCTTGGTCTTATCATCCCAGTCGCCATTGTAATTAATAGTGAGCTCCTCTCCCTTTTCTATAATCCGTACTGTTTTTACAACAATGGTGTCCTCTTCGAAATTCATAAAATATTCGCAATTACTGCTATAGCTATGATTGTAAATCGGCACCAATCCCAATGCCATACAGCATTTATCTTTCTTAGTTCCCCATTCAAAAATATAATCGTGCAAGGCTGTTTTATCTAAATGAACCCGATCCTCACTACTCATAACAACCACGGGAGATAACTCCACTACTGTATCTGCAGCAATGGTTTCTGCTGTAAAAACACCTCTTCCCATCGAATCCGTTTGGTCAACATATAAATAAGGTTTTAGCATAACAGTATATTAAAAGTAAAAATTGTAATTTGCAAGATAGTTATTTTAGGGGCTAGGCTTGAAAGAAGCCCCAATCAATTTCGTACAGGCAAAGTTCGATAATCAATATACATGATTCGTTCGTTCTGGTTTATTATTTGGGAACTGCCCCCTTTAGCCGATTACCAATAAAAAAATTAAGATGGCGCTTGAATTAGAAGAAATAACACTGCAACAAAAATTTGAAGAGGCGATTGCTTCAGAAGATATATTACGAATTCAGGATTTTTTGAATGACCAAAATATTAGTGATGTGGCCAATCTTATTTATGAGAATGAAAATTATGAGAGCCAGATTATCAGCCACCTTTCGCTGCATCGTGCAGCCAGTGTTTTTAAAATATTGGAACTGCCTACCCAAAAAAAAATCATTAAAACCTTACCTCCTTTCAAAACAGCCGAGTTACTCAATGAGCTACCACCGGATGACCGAACTTCTTTTTTGAGTGAACTTCCAGGTAATGCAGTGCGGGAATTAGTAAAAACATTGAATCCGGAAGAAAGAAAGATTACCCTGTCATTGTTAGGATATCCAGAAGGAAGTGTAGGAAGGCTAATGACGCCCGACTACATTTATATTTATGAACATGATACGGTGGAAGATGTTTTAAATACCATACGGAAATATGCAAAAAACAGTGAAACCATTGATGTAATCTATGTAATCAATGAAAAAGGAGAATTGCTGGATGATATCCGCATCAAGGATTTTATCATGGCCAGTCCCGACAAGAGAGTGGATGAACTCATGGATGGAAGGTTTATTGCGCTTCATGCAGATGATGACCAGGAAGTAGCGAATGAAGCGTTTAAAATGAACAATCGGGTAGCCTTACCCGTTGTAAGCAAGAGCAATAAACTACTGGGTATTGTTACCATTGATGATGTGCTTTGGGTGGCCAATGAAGAATTTAGCGAGGACATGCAAAAAATGGGAGGTACCCAAGCGTTGGATGAACCCTACCTTGATATGCCCTTATTTAAATTATTTCGAAAAAGAGTGGGGTGGCTCACCGTTCTTTTTATAGGTGAAATGTTTACTGCAACGGCAATGGGCTTTTTTGAGGGTGAGATTCAAAAAGCCGTTGTGTTGGCATTATTTATTCCGCTAATTATTTCTAGCGGAGGCAATACCGGTTCACAAGCTTCCACTTTGATCATACAGGCAATGGCAGTAGGTGAAATCACCCTTGCTAACTGGTGGAGAGTAATGCGCAGAGAAATCATCCAGGGGCTTTTACTTGGTTCGGTACTAGGTGTTATTGGATTTACAAGGGTCGTGTTTTGGTCTAAGTTTTTACCAAATATTTATGGAACCCATTATTATCGGATAGGCTTTACCGTAGGCTTTTCGCTAATTGGAGTGGTACTTTGGGGCACCTTAACTGGTTCGATGCTGCCGCTCATCCTGAAAAGGCTCGGTGCCGATCCGGCAGTTAGTTCCGCCCCTTTTGTTGCCACCCTTGTTGACGTTACCGGATTGATTATTTACTTCTCAGTAGCCTATCTTTTTTTGCAGGGAATTCTTTTATAAAATCCAATTACCCTTTCGAACAATCGACTGTTTTTCACAAAATGGTTTTAAATGTAGGGCCTAGGGAATAAATTAGTTACTTGGCCTTATTTTTGCATACTGGCTGACTTAAAAGATTTAGTACCCTTTCAGTATGCATGCTTTCAAGCGTTTGTACCTCACCGAGAGGCTATAGCGCTTTGAAAACAGTTTCACTGAAGTAAAACAAAACACCCTCAGGGTGAACAAAACAACAATTTATGTGTGGAATAGTTGGATATACAGGACATAGGGAAGCTTACCCCGTAGTAATCAAAGGGCTAAAAAGGTTGGAATACAGAGGATACGACAGCACAGGGGTGGCCCTGCTTAACGGAGGGTTGAAAGTATATAAAAAGCAGGGAAGAGTAGCTGAACTCGAAGAATTTATTGTAGGTAAAGACCTTCATTCCCATATTGGCATTGGGCATACCCGCTGGGCCACCCATGGTGAACCAAGTGACAGGAATGCGCACCCGCATACAAGTGCCAATGGGAAACTGGCCATGATTCACAACGGAATTATTGAAAACTATGCGCAGATAAAAAAAGAACTAGTCAACAAGGGATACACATTTACTAGTGATACCGACACCGAAGTGTTATTGAATTTCATTGAAGACATCAAAGTAAACAATGATTGCAATCTGGAAGAAGCAGTAAGGATTGCATTAAAAAGAATTTCTGGCGCCTATTGTATTTTACTCATTGATGAGTCCGACCCCGAAACAATCATTGCTGCAAGAAAAGGAAGTCCACTGGTTATTGGTGTTGGAAAAGGAGAACATTTTTTAGGTAGTGATGCTTCCCCTATGTTGGAGTACACCAAAGAAGTAGTGTATGTCAATGATTACGAACTTGCCATCGTGAGGCCGGATGAACTAATTCTTAAAAATCTGGGCAATGAAAAAATAACCCCCTTTGTAACAAAATTGGACATGGAACTGGCGGCGATTGAAAAAGGAGGTTATGACCACTTCATGTTGAAGGAAATATTTGAACAACCTAGCACCATTCATGATTGTTTACGTGGAAGACTAGACGCTTCTGCCGGCACCATCACTATGAGTGGTATTGAACAGAACATGGAAGCATTTAAATCTGCAAGTCGCATCATTATTGTTGCTTGTGGCACCAGTTGGCATGCAGGTTTGGTGGCAGAATACATTATTGAGGAACTTTGCAGAATACCTGTAGAAGTGGAGTATGCTTCAGAGTTTAGGTACCGGAATCCCGTGATCAATAAAGGGGATATTATAATTGCAATTTCCCAAAGTGGCGAAACGGCAGATACGTTGGTTGCTATTGACCGTGCCAAAGAACAGGGGGCTATTATTTTTGGAATTGTAAATGCCGTGGGCTCTTCCATTGCAAGAATTAGTAATGGCGGCGCTTATACCCATGCAGGTCCAGAAATTGGTGTAGCCTCTACCAAAGCTTTTACCGGCCAGCTTGCGGTATTAACTATGATGGCATTGAAAATTGCCAAGGAAAAGAATAGCATCACAGATGAAAGATATACCCAACTATTATTTGAACTAGAATCGGTGCCAGAAAAAGTGGATGCCTTACTGAAAAATGCTGGAGCTATTAAAGCAATAGCCGAAAAATATAAAGATGCTACGGATGCCTTGTTTTTAGGAAGAGGTTATAATTTCCCCATTGCCCTAGAAGGTGCATTAAAACTAAAAGAAATTAGTTACATACACGCAGAAGGTTACCCTGCCGCTGAAATGAAACATGGCCCCATTGCACTGGTGACAGATACGCTACCCGTAGTTTTCGTTGCAACAAAAGATAGTTACCACGAAAAAATTGTAAGCAATATCCAGGAAATTAAAGCTAGAAAAGGATTGGTTATCGCCATCATCACCGAGGGTGATGAGGTGATTCCAGCATTGGCAAATGATGTATTTTTTGTTCCGCCGGCAGATGAGATTATCGCCCCTATGCTTAGCTGCGTTCCATTGCAACTGCTTTCCTACTACATGGGTATTGCACGTGGAGTGGATGTGGACAAGCCGAGAAATCTGGCTAAAAGCGTCACGGTGGAATAATTAATGTCCGTCGAAATGCAAACTAAAAAAATATCTTTACTCGTGCTCTTGCCAAAATTCGTATTCAAATTTTACCAATAACAATACAACTGCCAGTTAAAACATCCGTCAGTTTTTAATTTTCAGTGAATCAATTACCAGCTACTCCATGAACATCATCAGCAAACATCCGGTAAACAATCTTGGCTACAACTTTGTAGAAGAAAAATATATCCCCAAAGGTAAAGACGAATACTATCTTAGGTACTTACAGAACCCTAATGGCAGTGAATACCGAAAATTAACTGCTCATGAAATAGAAGTACTCGTTCGGAACCGAAACACTTCCGACGACTGGAATAAAATATTTGTATCGGCCGCTTTTAATCCTGAGTTGGTAAAGAACTGCAAATTTTACGGATTGATTCGGATTGGAAAGCTGGAAACTATTTACCTTGAATTTCACAATTTCCAATTGCCCGTTGGGCTCTTTAATAGTACCATTATCAGTTGTGAT
>CANJAW010000041.1:0-12141 GCA_947472215.1 Chitinophagaceae bacterium | reverse complement strand
GTCCAGGTAAGGTTAGCCGGCTCAAATTTCCCATTGTCGATTTCTTCTTTTAAAACGGGACTAACAAGGTCGTAAGATGAAATACGTCCCATAGCAGCGGCATCATATTGCCATTCCTTGGGTACGTTTTTGATCAATGAATTTCTGTTGTTGTATAATGCATCAAATAAGGAACGGCCAATTTCGAGGTGATTGGATGTAAATACTGCTGAATATGCCAACTGCGTATTCAGGTTCCACCAAATGCCAGGCCAGGGGGTTTTGCTTCTGAACCAGGGACCCATTAAATCAACCATTGGCTTGCCTGCTCTAGTGGCAGCAGCCATATTATATTGTTCCATATAATAATAGTTCTGCATTCTAGCATCAGGTATGGAAATAAAGCTTTTCTGGGTATACTGATGCCACCAGCTGCGATGTTGCGCAATAACAGTCGCTTCTTTTTTTGCAAAATAGTGTTGGATAAAATGAATCGCTTCCTTTGTAGCATCGGTTGTAAAGTTCTGCGAATAGCCAACAGAAAGAATTAAAGTATTGGTATCAGCAGTTTGTACTTCTCTCCAGCCTGTGCTATACCCATCGCTGTAAAGAAGTGGTTGGTGGCAAAGATGATATCCGGCAGAATCTTTTTGTTGAGCCAAGGGATTGGGCAGATAAGTAACTTTTCGCATTTTTTTACTTTCGGAGCTAATTCTTGGCGAAATGCTTTCTTCTGCAATCCATTCCCAGTGCGTATTTTTTTCTTCACCTGTTCCAAAAACTTTTATCACAATAACTTCTTCACCTGTTGGCACAAGTGCATAAAAGTGAATTGTTCCTGCGGTAGTATGAATGGTTCCATTGCTCTCCGCATTGTAAATGTCCAACTTCATATCGGCTGATACAATCCTCCCTTTTGTTTTCAATAGCATTTTACCAATAGGCAATCGGGGCCTTGATAAAAGTTGTTCATTTGCTACACTATCGGGGTAATGGGGGCGTTGATCGGTTACATCCGAACGGCCAATATCAAAACGGATGGCATTGTCATTTTCCTTGTAAATATTCGTCCCCAATCTTCCATTTCCGAGTAAGATGCCTGTATAATAATTGGTGCTAACCGTATCCCACTTCAGTTGTTGGTCTAGCATAAAGCTGTTCCAGTTGATTGCTGTGTTACTATTTTGGGCAAAGGAGATCAAAGTAAAAAATAGCAAGTTCACCCAAACAATAAGAGTGAATTTTAGTAAACTGGATATAGGGCTCATCTTTTTTTTATTATAGGTCTTAAGTGAAAGTAGCCTTACAATTTACTATTGTTTACCTTATTACTAATAATTTTTTTTATCAGATGTTTGCTCATTGTTGCATAATTTATTTTTTCAATAACAGATAATTTATCATAAACCAAAATTATTAATTTACTACAAGCAACTATATTTGCTACTTACAATTTTTGTTGCCATTAATAACACTGCCAATTGCCGAAAAGGCTTTTAATTGGAGGGTCCATAAATCTTCCAGCATAAATCAATACAAATGAAAAATAAGATCGTATTAGTAAGCCTTTTTTTTGTAGTAGCCACTAGCGCCTTCTCACAAAAAAAATCGATCCTTTGGCTGGATGACCTGCCTATTCAATCATTTTCGGAGGGCATTCGACCCGTTCAAGCAAAAACCAATTATAGCCATGATACAATTCGTATTCAGGGGCTAAACTATCCAAGGGGTATTGGAGCACAATCGCCCTGTATACTTTCGTTCCTACTCAATAAAAAGGCCACCCGATTTTCCGCCCTAGTAGGTGCAGATGACTTAGGGAATAAGGAAATCCCCATCTCTTTTTTTGTAGTTGGCGACAAAAAAGTACTTTTTCAAAGCGGGGAGATGCGCATTGGTGATCCACCAGTAAAAATTGACATTGACGTTGCCGGCATCCAGCAACTTGGCTTACTGATTACAGATAAGGTAGGAGGGGTTGGGAACAAAAAAACCTATGCCAATTGGGCCAACGCCCAGCTTGAAATGATAGGCGATGCTAAGCCTGGGCATATTTCCAATTCGGACGAAAAATACATTTTGACACCTGCTTCGAAGGCAATTCCAAAAATTAATTCCGCCAGTGTATTTGGTGCAACACCCGGCAATCCTTTCTTGTATACGATTGCAGCAACCGGGGAGCGCCCTTTGAAATTTTCGGCAATTCATTTGCCTATTGGATTAACGCTTTCCTCACAAACGGGTATTATCACCGGATCTGTAAGTGAGCGAGGGAATTATACAGTACAGCTCTATGCAAAAAATAAGCTGGGGGTTGCAACTAAAAAATTATTAATCAAAATAGGTGATACCATCACACTTACTCCCCCCATTGGCTGGAATGGCTGGAACGCTTGGGAGTCGCATATCGACAAGGAAAAAGTATTGGCATCTGCCAATGCGATGGTAAAAATGGGGCTTACTAATCATGGGTGGTCCTATATCAATATAGATGATACCTGGCAGGGGATAAGAGCAGGTCCAGATACAGCGCTGCAGCCCAACGAAAAATTCCCGGACATTAAAGCAATGGTTGATTATATTCATTCACTGGGCTTAAAGGCAGGCATCTATTCTACCCCTTATATTGCTAGTTATGGAGGCTATGTGGGCGCATCTTCGTCCTACCCAATTGGTGGGGAAACGCATGCGCAAATAAAAATGAATCGTTCCTCCTTTCATCATGTAGGCCAATACAAGTTTGAAAAAAATGATGCCCTTCAAATGGCTGCATGGGGCTTTGATTTCTTGAAATATGATTGGCGTATGGATGTCGCATCTACCCAACGGATGTCGGAAGCATTGAAAATGTCGGGTCGTGATATTGTATTTAGTTTATCTAATAACGCACCTTTTGAAAAGGTGGAGGATTGGGCACGCTTGTCTAATATGTACCGCACCGGACCTGATATCAAGGATAGTTGGACAAGCCTTTTCTTAACAGCCTTTTCGCTTGATAAATGGGGCCCATATGCCGGTCCGGGCCATTGGAGTGACCCAGATATGATGATTGTGGGTGATGTGGCTATTGGACCTACCCTTCATCCAACCCGACTAACGCCGGATGAACAATATAGTCATGTAAGTATATTCAGCCTTTTGTCGGCACCAATGTTAATTGGTTGCCCGATAGAAAGACTCGATGCATTTACGATAAATTTATTGGCCAATGATGAAGTTATTGCCATTAATCAGGATCCCTTGGGAAGGCCAGCCCGACTTGTAGCAGAACGGGAAGGCGTTCAGATTTGGCTTAAGCAGTTGGAAGATGGTTCCTATGCGGTAGGTTTATTTAATATTGCCGGATATGGCAACAGGCCTGAATCTTATTTTCGTTGGGGAGATGAGCCAGTGAAAAAATTTGAATTTGATTTTGCTTCACTGGGTCTAAAAGGAAAATGGACTATTAGAAATGTGTGGAAACAAAAAGACCTAGGAGTTTTCAATAACCAATTTTCAATATCGATTCGCCATCATGGGGTAAGCTTTTTGAAGTTTACAAAAGTTGGGAGATAGTAATTGGGATCTATTTCTCCCATTGTATTTTCAATTGCTTCAAAGAAACCGCACTATTTTAATTTATCATAAGTTCCTCCGATAATCTGCAATTTTTTTGAGTTGTTAGAATCAACTGCTATACCCCCTTGCATAATCATCCACGCTGCTTTATTTCCTTAACCAGCTGCTTTGTAACATTTGTCACTAAAAAGGTTCTTGTTGGATGGTAATTTTACTTTCAATCAGTTAAAGTAGCATTTTATCTTTTTAATAATAAGTAAATACAAATCAAACCATTATGGCACAACATGAAATTGAAACCCAGTGGATGGGGAAAATGCAGTTCAACGCATTAGTAAACGGGCATACTATCATTATGGATGCCCCCGAAAGAGTGGGTGGCGAGGACAATGGCCCCATTCCTAAACCATTTGTGTTAACTGCACTTTCGGGCTGCACCGGCATGGATATTGTATCAATATTGCGCAAAGCCAATAAGGAAGTTTCCGACTTTTCAATAAAAGTTACCGGTGAGTTGAGTAAGCAGGCACCCATTGCATACGTCGCAATGCATGTGGTGTACGACTTTCAGGGAGAACCGACTCATCAAGAAGCTGCTTTGGAAGCAGTTACCTTGTCGCAGGAAAAATATTGTGGGGTAAGTCAAATGTTGAAAAAAGCCCTGCCAGTTACCTGGGAAGTAAATTACAACGGGGTACTGATATTTAACAATCGGATACCCTCATTGGCCATTTCCGAAAATTAAATCGGACTGCTGGTATTGTAAATAGTTATCCAGTAATAAGAATTTAAAAAATCGACAGTCAATATTTAAAATAAATCAATGATAACTATACTAAAGAAATTATTTGGACTAGGTCCAAAAGTCGACTACGCTCAATTGGTGAAATCCGGTGCAGTCGTATTGGATGTGCGCAGTAAGGGAGAATTTGAGGGTGGCCATATTCGCGGTGCGGTAAACATCCCCGTTGACCAGCTCCGCAACAATTTTTCGAGGTTGAAAGACAAAACTAAGCCTATTATTACCTGTTGCGCATCTGGAATGAGAAGTGCTTCTGCAAAAAGCATCCTTCTTTCCAATGGATACACAACAGTTTACAATGGAGGTGGGTGGGGCAGCCTGCAAAATAAATTGTAGTAAAAAATACCCAGCAGGAAGAAAATCAGTCAATTTGTATGCCCAAAAATCAATTTTATTTTATTCGACTACTTTAGTAACTTGTATGTCCAAACAATTTTGAAGAAATTATTTGTTGCCGTTACCACCTCATTTAGTGAATAATTAAATTAATTGATTATGAAAGTTGCTGAAATTTTGCAGTCTAAAGGAAGTAAAGTGTTCTCCGTTACAAGTGATTTAACCGTATACGAGGCACTGAAGGCAATGGGTGAAAAAAACATTGGTGCTTTATTGGTTATGGAAGGCCAACAATTGATGGGTATCATTTCCGAAAGGGATTATGCCCGAAAAATCATCTTGAAAGGGAAGTCCTCTCACGACACACTGGTAAAAGAAATTATGACTGAAAAAGTAATTTCAATATCTCCTGATGATAATATTGAAAAGTGCATGGAATTGATGAGTGAGCGGCATATTCGCCATTTACCGGTGATGAAGGATGGAATTGTAACGGGGATTATTTCTATCACGGATGTGGTAACGGCCATCATTGCATCTCAAAAGGAAACCATTTCCTACTTACACAATTATATTTCCCAATAGTTTTCATTGCAGGGTAGTCTCAAAAAATTGCCCATAGTTTGTACAGCTAAATTCAGCATCCAATTGCTAATGGGGTTTCAAATAATAGCAATTATACCACTCCTGCCAATTGCAAGCTTCGTTTACTGATTTTTTTATAGTCGATTCCCTCTTCAATTCCATCAGGATATACAATCAGCGACACGCCCTTTTCTTTCCACCAATTACTAGTTAATAATTTTTCTGCATGTATAATGGCAACAAGCCAGCTATATTGAAGTCCGTTGTGCCACTCTTCTATCCATTCAAAATCATCTTTTTTTATTTTTTCCAAATCATCCACACTGATAAATACTTTTAAATAAAAATCGTTGGTCAAAGTGGTATCGGTTTGATGGTATATTTTTTTATACTCATATTTATAATTGTACCGTAAGGCCGAAATGTCGCTCAATACTGCAGAGGCAGTAGGAAATGCACCTGCCCCTTTCCCTTTGAAAAAATGCTTGTCAGCAAAAGTGCTTTCCGTAGTAATGGCATTGAATTCATTTTGCACATGGTAGAGATCGTCATTGGCTGTTACAAATTGAGGGAGCACAAAAGTAGCCAGTTTGCCATTTTTTAATTTTTGTGCACTGGCAACCAGTTTGATGCTAAACTTTTTTTCTTTTGCCACTTCGGCATCTTGCTGTGAAATATTTTCTATTCCATTGAATATAAATTTTCCCGTACCTGCAATTACCCCAAAAGAGTGTGCCAGTAAAATACTCAGTTTGTTAGCTGCATCAAAACCGCCGATATCTAACTTGGGGTCACTTTCTGCAAAGCCCATTTGTTGGGCCATTAGTAAAGCCGCATTAAATTCAAGTTGCTCCTGAAATATTTTTGTTAAAATAAAATTGGTAGATCCATTGATGATACCCCTAAAGGATTGCAGTAGATCGTTGTCATAATACTCTTCCAGATTTCGGATGAGCGGCATACTGGCGCAGCAGGAAGCCTCATAGAGAAAGGGAGTTTGATACTTTTTTTGCAGGGCAAGCAACTCTTCAAAATGTTCGGCTATCATTTTTTTATTGGCACTTACCACCGCTTTGCCTTTTTGTAAGGCAGTTTTAACTATTTCGAAAGCAGCTGCTGAATCATCAATCAATTCTACAATTACGTTGATATCTTCGTCATTCAATAGTTCGGAAGCTTCTGAAGTGAAATGCTCCAGACTGATACTTCTTTTCTTCTCCGTATTTTTTATACAAATCTTTTTAATGGTTGATTGAAGCGTAGCTGTATTGTGCAGCACATCATATAATCCTTTTCCTACCACACCAAATCCAAATAGTCCAATTGTTAATTTTTTTCCTGGTTCCATCAGTTAATAGTTTGTTTTTTAAAGCATATTCTTTAGTTACACTTATAGTAACTGGTTGATTAAGTCAGTTTGCAAATAATGATGATTGAATGAGTTTGAAGTGATTCCCCAGATTGCTTAGGAACAACAAAAAAGCTCATCCGTAAATCAGATGAGCTGTAAATATTTTGTGTAGATATTTGGAGCTGTAAATCTGACCTATCTCTCCGCCGTAGCGGATGGAATTGGCACCTTTTTCCTGGTCGTCCTGAGTGGAGTAGAAGAATAGGTTGCCAAGGCTTCAACGGGCCATTACCCTCTGCCTTTCTTGATAAGTGATAACTAAAGAACTGGTGCAAAGGTAAATGTGCAAAGGGGATAGTTCCAAATAAATTTTAGCCAAGCATAGCAATTAAAGGAATACAGCAGGTTGAGATCAGCTTGAAAATCTTGATAATCAAAGCGAAATCAATCTTTTGCAATTCCAGTGGTTCCGTTGGTGGAAGCAGTAAGATTGGTCCGCAGGCATTAATTTTCTTATTTTTAACAGTAGCACGGCGGGTAGGTTAACAGAAACTGCTATAAATTATACTTTCATTTTACAGTTGGTAATTATCCAATCAATTTCTTGTTTTATCTTAGCATGGTCGAAATGTATAAAAAAGATAATGTATGATGGATATCCGGCAAACCCTGCGACAATATTTCGGCTATAATGAATTCAGACATAACCAGCAGGAGATTATCGAAAATGTATTAGCAAAAAAAGATAGCATTGTTTTAATGCCTACCGGCGGGGGTAAGTCTTTGTGCTATCAAATACCGGCATTGGTCTTTGAGGGAGTTACCATAGTAGTATCACCGCTAATCGCCTTGATGAAAGACCAGGTAGACGCTTTGAAATTAAATGGGGTAGCCGCCGCATTTTTAAATTCATCGCAATCTGCTGCCGAACAATCTACCATCATCAGGATGCTGAAAAACAATCAGCTAAAACTATTGTATGTTGCTCCAGAAAGACTTCTAGGCCAAAACAGTCTATTAGCATATCTGAAAGAAATTAATGTGTCTCTGTTTGCCATTGATGAAGCGCATTGCATCAGTCATTGGGGGCATGATTTCAGGCCGGAGTATTTAATATTGGGCCAACTAAAAAATCAATTTCCTGATACACCCATCATTGCGTTAACGGCCACTGCGGATAAACTTACCAAAAAGGATATCATTCAAAAGCTAGAGGTAACGGACTATACTGTTTTTGAAAATTCCTTTAATCGGCCCAACATCAGTTATTTTATCAAACCAAAAAAAAATTATCTGCCTCAACTGTTAGCTTATCTTCAGGAACACCAGGAGGATTGCGGAATTATTTATTGCCTTAGTAGAAATGCTACGGAAAAGCTGGCGACAGATTTACGAAGCCACGGGTATGCAGCTGCAGCCTATCATGCAGGGCTGGAAAAAAATATTAAAGAGTCTAACCAAGAGCGCTTTTTGCGCGATGAAATAAAAATAATGGTAGCTACCATCGCTTTTGGAATGGGCATTAATAAAAGTAATGTACGCTATGTGGTACATGCCGACCTTCCTAAAAATATTGAGGGTTATTATCAGGAAACGGGTCGAGCGGGAAGAGATGGTTTACCGAGTGAAGCAATTTTGTTTTATAGTGCCGCCGATGTTTTTAAATTAAAGAATTTTGCGACCATTGAAGGCAACGAAGCACAGTCAAAGATTATGCTTAAGAAGCTGGATCAAATGGCAATGCTTTGTTCAACTAGGCATTGTAGGCGACAATATTTATTAAATTATTTTGACGAGGCAGCACCTGCATTTTGTGGTAGTTGTGATGTTTGTTTGAGTGACGAGGAAAAGGCGGATGCCACTATAGAAGCACAGAAATTACTAAGTGCGGTCAGTCGACTGAAGGGCAAATTTGGTATCAATTACGTGATTGATTTTTTGAGGGGCAGCAGTACTACTAGGCCTGAGCACCAGTCACTAAAAACCTATGGTATTGGAAAAGAAATCAGCAAGGATCAATGGAAATTATACCTGCGGGAAATGCTTCATTTGAAGTATTTACAACAGAGTGAGGGCGAATACCCCGTGCTACAGTTGAATGAGGCCAGTCGCCAGATCCTACTGGGTGAAATGAAGGTGCGGTTAGTAAAATCTGTGACCGAAAGAAAAGAAACCCCTTTGAGTAACCAGCGAAATGAAACTGCCCACCGAGAATTGTTTACCACCTTAAAGGCTATTCGGTATCAAATTGCTAAAGAGGAAAATGTGGCTGCCTTTCAGGTTTTTTCAGATGCCACCCTCTTGGAAATGGCCACTTATTTACCAATCACAACAGCTGATCTGGCAAATATATCCGGCTTTGGAAATTTAAAAATCGTGAAGTATGGTTCCCTGTTTTTGGATCCTATCATTGATTACTGTAGGTTGAATGGGCTGGCGACCAAAATGGAAGCAAAGGCACCCAAAAGGCAACGTGCAGTAGCAGTTTCTAGCAAGCCTACTGAAACTAAAACAATCAGCCTGCAACTATTTCAGTTGGGAAAAGATATTGATCAAATTGCAGCTGAAAGAAAGCTGAAAAGAAGTACCATTGAAGAGCATTTGGGGCATTTTGTTTTTTCGGGTGAAATAAATATCAATGAAATTGTACGAAAAGATAAATTACCTGCTATCATAAAAGCGATTGAGGAAAATAAAAACAGTTTGGCCATTGGTCCTGTCAAGAAAAACCTAGGGGAAGAATACTCATATGGAGAAATTTCAGCAGTTATTAATTACCTCAAACGAATGAATGAAGCTTAGGGCGACTTGTAGTGAATGATTTTTCTCATCTGAATAAATCCTTCAGCTTCCGCACCTGCAGCTCTTTTATCCAGTCAGAATATTTTCAACTAAATCACGCCCTTTTTGTTTAGTACCTTTACAGTAAGTTTACATACATGGCAAAAGCGAAAAATAATTCCTCCAGCGATCTAATCAGCAATGAATTTATCGAAGTATTTGGAGCCAGGGAGCACAACCTGAAAAATATTGATATTAAAATTCCAAAGAATCAGTTGGTGGTATTTACTGGCGTAAGTGGAAGTGGAAAATCATCCCTTGCTTTTGACACCATTTATAATGAGGGGCAGCGGCGTTATATGGAAAGCTTCAGCGCTTATGCCCGTCAGTTTATGGGTGATATGGAGCGGCCGGATGTAGACAAGATTACCGGACTTTCCCCAGTGATTTCTATCGAGCAAAAAACCACCAACAAAAATCCCCGTAGTACCGTGGGCACCATTACTGAAATATATGATTTTCTTCGGTTGCTTTATGCAAGGGTGGGAGAAGCCTATAGTTACAATACAGGTAAGAAGATGGTAAAGTTTAGTGAGGAAGAAATTGTGCTGGATATTTTTTCGAAATTCAAACATGCCAATATTAGTTTACTAGCGCCATTGGTTCGTGGTCGAAAAGGGCATTACCGGGAGTTGTTTGAAGACAGCCGAAAGAAAGGCTTTTTAAAAGTAAGGATTGATGGAGAGATAAAAGATTTGGTTCCAAAAATGCAGGTCGACCGCTATAAAATTCATGATATAGAGCTGGTAGTGGACCGATTGCCTGTGAATGAGGAAATGAAACTAAGGTTGAGTCAGAGTGTGCAAAAAACTTTGCAGATTGGGAAAGGGCTGATGTTTGTGGCACCTCAATTAGTTAGCCACTCCACTGCAGGGGTGCTTAGGGGAGACCCTTTAAAAAAGAAGTCTTCTAAAAATCAGGAAGAGTCTACCACATCCCCTTCGGGGCTGCTTGGGGAGGCCGTGTATAGTAAGCAACTGATGTGTTTAGAAACAGGTATAAGTTATGAAGAGCCTTCCCCCAATGCCTTCTCTTTCAATAGTCCCTATGGGGCATGTCCAACTTGTAAGGGCCTAGGAAATGTTTTTTCCATTAGCATGGAATCTGTATTGCCCGACCGAAGCCTTTCTATCAAGGATGGTGGTATAGCCCCGCTAGGCGAGGAACGCGAGGCTTACCTGTATAAAAATATCGAATCAATTGCCAAAAAAAATAAAATCAGTTTAGATAAACCTATCAGCAGTTTATCCGCCACCGCATTGAATATTTTATTATACGGCAATGCGATAGGGGAAGATGAAAATGACAATGAAGAATTTACACTACATGAAAGCGGATTAGAGGGAGGGTTTTCTAATAGCGCTTCTTTGGACCAGTCTGCATCCACCAATGTTGCTGGCCCTGGTATTGATTTTGAGGGCATTGTTCCCATGTTAAAAAGATGGTTTACCGCAAGTAATACTACAGAGGCGATGCGTGCCTGGGTGGAAAAATTTATGGAACTCAATAACTGCCCAACCTGCAATGGGAGCAGGCTAAAAAAAGAAAGCTGTTGGTTTAAGGTGGATGATAAAAATATTGCTGAATTAAGTTCACTCAATCTCGACAAATTGGCGAATTGGTTTGACGGGGTAGAAAATAGACTGAGCAAGAAACAGAATGCCATCGCTAAGGATGTACTAAAGGAGATCAGGGAAAGATTACAGTTTCTGTTGGATGTGGGATTAAACTATTTAAGCATCAATCGATCTTCCAAAAGTCTTAGTGGTGGTGAATCACAGCGTATTAGGCTGGCTACACAGATAGGGTCACAATTGCAAGGGATTACTTATATTTTGGATGAGCCCAGTATTGGTTTACATCAAAGGGATAACCAACGACTGATTGGCGCCCTTCAAAACTTACGCGATATTGGCAACAGTGTATTGGTAGTGGAGCATGATAAGGATATTATGTTGGCAGCAGATTACCTAGTTGATATTGGTCCTAAAGCGGGTAAGCATGGGGGTGAGATTGTGGCAATGGGGACGCCAAAACAGGTATTGGCTTCCAAATCCGACACGGCACTTTATTTAAGCGGCAAAAAATCGATACAGGTGCCAAAGGAAAGGCGAAGAGGGAATGGTAATTGTATCGAATTGAAAGGTGCCAAAGGAAATAATTTAAAAAATCTGACGGTAAAATTTCCGCTGGGTAAACTAGTGTTGGTAACTGGTGTAAGTGGAAGTGGGAAGTCTACGTTGGTCAACGAAACGCTGTATCCTTTGCTAAGTAAGCACTGTTACGATTCAAAGCAGAGTCCCCTCGAATACAAGTCCATCGTGGGTTTGGAGCAAGTGGATAAAGTGATTGAAATCGACCAGTCGCCGATTGGAAGAACGCCGAGAAGTAACCCTGCCACCTATTGCGGATTCTTTACGGATATCCGCACTTTGTTTGCCGCTGTTCCCGAAGCAAAAATTCGGGGCTATACTGCGGGGCGTTTTTCATTTAATGTAAAAAGTGGCAGATGTAATGTTTGTGAAGGAGGCGGTATGCGCGTGATTGAAATGAATTTTTTACCCGACGTGTATGTTCATTGCGAAAAGTGCAATGGGAAAAGGTATAACCGCGAAACGCTGGAGATTCGATACAAGGGTAAATCAATCAGTGATGTATTGGATATGACGGTGGATGAGGCAGTGGATTT
>CANJAW010000040.1:0-12237 GCA_947472215.1 Chitinophagaceae bacterium | reverse complement strand
CACCTGCTGCTGTACCTGTTGAAGCTGTTGAAGCTGCACCAGTTGCTGTAGAAGCACCTATCACCGAAGAAACTAAAGCAGCAGAATAATATCGCTGTTCTCTTAATTCTTTTAAGCAATTTCGATTATTCGGAATTGCTTTTTTTTTGTCCAGCAAAATCGCGCTTTAAAAAATACCCTCTTTTTTTTGTTCGTCTTTATTCTCTTCGGCACTTTTTTAAAAATGTTTTTAAATCAATGACTTACCTTGCAAGAGTATGAGTCAGTATTTTAAGATCGGGAAATTAGCCGCTAGCTTTGGTTTAAAAGGCGAACTGGTATTACAGCATAGCCTTGGAAATAAAACAGCCCTCAAAGGTTTGGAAACTATTTTCGTAGAGCAGGGAAAGGATAATTTTATGCCCTATTTTATATCGGCTACCAGCATAAAAAATGACGCGGAAGTTTTTGTAAAATTAGAAGGCATCGACACGATGGAGATTGCCCGGAAACTTACGCCCAAAGAAGTTTGGATTACTGAAGATGATTTTAAAAAATTTGCCGCCAAAGCTGCTCCCATTTCCATGCTAGGCTTTCATCTTTTCAATGAAGACGAAGACCTAGGAGAAATCATTGAAGTAATTGAGCAACCGCACCAAGTACTCTGCACCATTTTATTGGAGGGCAAAGAGGCCCTGATTCCCATCCATGGAGAGTCGCTGGATAAAATAGATCAAAAAAATAGAAGAGTTTATGTTACCCTTCCGGATGGATTACTGGATATTTATCGATAACCTTTAGTAATTAAAGCCAATCAGTTGGCTGGTAAGGAAGCATCCCCCAAAAAAACAACCTGAATCCCTATTTTTTTTAGGCAGCCAAAAATGTAGACCTAAAAAAGCTCCCCTTTTTCTTACATCTATTGGAAAGCATTTTAGTATGCATTTTTTTAATTGAATGTAAAATCATACTTTTTACTATAAGCACTGATAATACAATTATAGTTGGAGAACTGGAGGTATTGTGAAATTATACAGCAGTAAATGTTTTATTTTTTACTATCAAAAAGATAGCTATATTTGAAAAAGATGAAATGTAATTTTTAATAAAATTATTCATTTATCAATGAATTTGAATCACCTGATTAGCTTTGTAAAACACCGGAGATACTGCATTAATTGCTAAATTTAGGGAAGAGGTAATGGCATATTTGAATTATTTTTTGTTTACATAAAGTTCCTTTGCAGCAGGCAGATTTTTATTCTATAATCATAAAAATGAGGCAGCTTGAACTGCATTTTTCATTTCATTTAATTGTTTTATAATAATCCAAATTTTAGTTTTTCAATAAATTAATAACCTTCAAAAACCCTCAATTATCTAGTATGAAAAAATCAATTTTAGTAATGGCACTCTTAGTGGCAGTAATCGCTACTAATGCTCAGCAAGTAAGTTCTGCAGGAAAATGGTATAAAACTGGACAATCGTATGTAATGGGAAGTGATAAGGCATCGAGTATTGTGCTGAAAAGTATGAATGCGTATAATTCCAATAATGCTGATTTAGAACTTTCCTTTTATACTGATTCATTGATTAAGGCCACTACCGAATTCACCCACAAATGGCATGATTCATTAAAAACCTTGGATCAAAAGCCTTTTGCTATTATTCCCTTGAGATTAAAGGGGGATGATAATGACATTGTACTTATGTGGTCTACAGAGAATCGGCTTTGGAAAGATGGGTCTAAACAAAAGGTTCATTTAATGGAAGTGTACGGAGTAAATAAGGAGGGGAAAATTAGTTCCTTTAACCAATGGAGTAATAGTGATTCAAAAAATGAATTTGGCTTATCAACCGGTGGAAAGCTTTATGGAAAAACACCTGGCACTTTTGTTTTTTCCAATAGGGGGGAAACAGAAGTGATTGAAAAGCTTAGCGAAGCGTATAATAAAATGGACGGTAAGGCATGCAGTAAATTTTTTGCAGATACAGCAATTCTTTATGCTTATGATGGTTCAAAATACATTATTACTGCTAGTACCTGGGATAAAATTTTTGATAACTATTCATCTGTTTCAAAGAAAATCGGATCAACTATCGCTACCAAAATAGCCAATACCGATCCAGCTTCCGGTGCTTTAGTGATGTCAAAGGAAAAAAGAGTGTTTAAAAATGGTACCATTTGGGAGAAAAACTTGGTTGAAAATTTCTTTTTCGATTTGGAAGGTAAAATATCTTCTATCACCCAATTTGCAAAAGACTTCACTAAAAAGTAGTCTTTCTAATTAGTAAACAATTACGTTATTCGTAAAAAGTTGTAAATCGGAGAATAAAAAAATGGAATTACTCATGCTAGTGGTTCAAAATTTTTTGAAACGAAATAACACAACCTTGTAGATTTAAATTTTGAAAAACTGCGAAATGTCACAGCTGTGATTTTTCGCAGTTTTTTTTAGGGTGGGTCGGTAGTGAAAAAATTAGCCTAGTTCATTCTATTTGCTTTGCACAACAGGTAATTTTGTAAATTTACCAGGTGGAAAACAATCCCCAACGTATCATCGCTCATTTCGACCTCGACTCATTCTTTGTGTCGGTAGAGGTATTGAATGATCCCTCGCTAAAAGGTAAGCCCGTTTTTGTAGGCGGTGGCGAAAGAGGGGTGGTTGCTAGCTGTAGTTACGAAGCAAGAAAATTGGGCATCCATTCCGGTATGCCTTCCAAAAAGGCTTTATTGATTTGTCCACAGGCAATTGCCGTAAAAGGCACTTATACTGAATATAGTAAATACTCTCGTTGGGTTACCGAAATCATTGCTTCCAAAGCACCTTTATTTGAAAAAGCATCCATTGATGAATTTTATCTTGACCTAACAGGGATGGATCATTTTTTTAAACCGCTGCAGTGGACCATTGATTTGCGTCATCAAATTATGGAGGAAACCAAATTGCCCATTTCATTTGGCATGGGCAGTAATAAAATGATTGCCAAAATTGCTACCGGCCAGGCTAAACCCAATGGGTACCTGCAGGTGGCCTTCGGAAAGGAACAGGAATTTTTAGCACCAATGGCTGTCAATAAAATACCAGGGGTAGGGGAGCATACCAACGAAGTGCTTCAATCGATGGGCATCTTTACCATCGGGGATATCAATCAATTCAGTGCAGCGCAATTGGAGCAAAGATTAGGTAAATGGGGTGCCGATCTATGGCAAAAAAGTTTTGGTATTCACACCGGCGAAGTATGTCAATACCATGAAGCCAAATCCATTTCTTCCGAAAATACTTTTGAGGAAAATAAAACGGATATTAATTTTTTGATGGGCGAGATTGTTCGGCTAACAGAAAAAATTGCTTTCGAATTAAGGCAAGAGGGTAAAGTAGCCGGATGCATTGCAGTAAAAATTCGTTATCCCGATTTTGAAACTACCTCCCGACAAACCACGGTGCCTTTTACCTGTGCAGATGATGAGATCATTCCCATTGTAAAAGATTTGTTTCACAAATTGTATAAAAGGGGAAATCCAATCCGCTTATTGGGTGTAAAACTAAGCGAGCTTACCAATGTAGCCGTACAAACCAATTTATTTGACAATACCGCCAGAAAAAGTGATTTGTATAAGGCGATCGACGATGTTAAAAATCGCTTTGGAAAAGTAAAGCTCAGAAGGGCTTCTGGAGGCTAGTCACAATAGTAGCATGGCTATTTTTCAATTGTTTGCTAGTATTTTTGCCTGTCCTTTTATTGTACATCCCCTAGCTTTTTTTTTATAATAATTTTTCTATATCTTTAAATCTGTTTAGCTTATGAAAGATTTAAAGAAAAATTTATTTCCCGGAAAAAAGTCAGTCATTAGTATTACCCTAATACTTTTGATAGGGCTTTTGCAAAGCTCCTTCCCAGGGTTTGCTGAATCTCCTGTTTCCTCAGTTGCAAGAGATAGTTTTTGGCTTTGGAGATTTTTTGGAAGGCTTCATCCTTTAGTCGTTCATTTTCCAGTAACCTTGCTTTTGTTTGCTGCAATATTGGAACTTTTTACTTTTAAAAATTTCAATTCTTCCCTGCGCGCGGGCATTCAACTGCTACTTGCTGCAGGCTGTTTCGCTGCAATATTTTCAGCCATTGTAGGCTTACTGCTCGTAAGAGAAGGGGGCTATGAAAAAGACTTAGTAAGTTTCCACCAATGGATAGGCATTGCCACCGCCTTGCTAGCGAGTTTAGCTTGGTTATTGTTAAATTGGATATTGATAAAAGGTAATCCGCAACTGATCAAATACTATCGCTTGGTTTTATTGATGAGTGGTTTAGGTGTATCAGTAGCAGGGCATTTTGGTGCATCCCTTACCCATGGAAAAGATTATCTTTCTGCCACCCTACCTTGGAGTGCAGATTATGTTACTGTTTCAAAGGCAAATTTTGACTTGTCTCCATTTAAAAATGATACGGTGCGATTAACCAAGCAGCAGTCTGCAGAATTAAACGTACAGGTAAGGGCAATATTGGCACACAATTGTTATAAATGCCATGGGGCAGAAAAGATCAAGGGAGATCTTCGGCTTGATCGAAAGGATATGATATTTAAAGGGGGTGAAAATGGTCCGGTGCTAGTACCTGGCAATGCTGCTGAAAGTGAGTTGTTTCGACGTATCAACCTGCCTTCCAATCACAAAGATGCCATGCCTTCGAAAGGCAAAAAATTGTCGGATGGAGATATTGCAATCATTAATTTTTGGATTCAAAAAGGAGCACCATGGCCCGACGGAACAGAAAAAAATCTATTCAGGGTTGCGGCACTCCAGCCTAGAAATCCTCCACTTCCTCCCGCTACTGATAATCTTTCCAATCCCGTAGATCGCTGGACGAATCAATATTTTTTAAAAAATAAAATTGCATGGCCCAAGGTGGTCGATGATAGAACTTTTTTAAGAAGGGTTTCGATGGATCTGATTGGCTTGCTACCAAGTCCCGAAGAATTGGATAAGTTTATCAATGATACCCGACCAAATAAAAGGGCCTTATGGATAAGGCAACTGCTCAACCGAAAAGATGATTACGCTACTCATTGGCTTAGTTTCTGGAATGATATTTTGAGAAATGATTATACGGGTACAGGGTATATTACTGGCGGCAGGCACAATATTACCGACTGGTTGTATAAGTCTATCCAATCGAATAAACCCTATACCCAGTTTGTTAAGGAACTCATTAGTCCTACCGATGATTCCAAGGGGTTTGTAGAAGGCATCAAGTGGCGTGGAGTGGTGAATGCCAGTCAGCGGACGGAGATGCAGGCTGCACAAAATATTTCTCAGGTATTTCTGGGCCTCAATTTAAAATGTACTTCCTGTCACAATAGTTTTATCAGCGATTGGAAACTGACGGATGCATATGCCTTTGCAAATATTTTTGCCGATAGTTCTCTTGAGATCAATCGCTGCGATAAACCTACCGGTAAATTCACTGGTGCAAGAATTCTTTGGAAAGAGTTAGGCACTATTGATAGTAGTGCTACTCGATCTGTTAAGCAGGCTCAGCTAGCGGTGAATATGATTCAGCCTGCGAATGGACGATTGTACCGAACCATCGTAAATCGGCTATGGGCACAGTTAATGGGCCGTGGTCTCGTTGAACCGGTGGATGTGATGGACAATGAACCTTGGAACCAGGATTTGCTGGATTGGATGTCATTTAATTTTCAGCAAAACAACTCGGATATCAAGGAACTTCTTTTTTTAATCACTAGTTCAGCAACCTACCAGCTTCCCTCTGTAGGATTCAAAGATGCCAGTATCATCGTGGCGCAGCAATACCAATTTACCGGAATGCTCCGCAAAAGAATGTCAGCCGAACAGTTTTCAGATGCTGCAGGAAACATTGTAGGACCGATTTTTTCTGATGCCATGGTCAAGTATCACACTATCCAAAACAAAGTAATTGATTCTTTGCATCCTCCATTTGTGCGCGCTTCGCTAGTAGTCAATAATCCTTTTCTAACCGCGTTGGGAAGGCCTACCAGGGAGACAGTTGCTACCAGTAGAGAATCGCAGGCAAATCTTTTGCAAGCACTGGAACTTACCAATGGTGACCGTTTTAGCTCGATGATCAAAAAGGGCGCTGTGACCTGGAAGAATAAATATGTTACTAGTGACCTTATTATTAAAGAAATTTATATAAGGGCATTGGGCAGAGAGGCTACATTGGCAGAGTACCAGGTGGCTAAAAAATTATTAGGGGATCAACCGGCTACTGATGCGATTGAGGACCTGTTTTGGGTTATATTATTATTGCCTGAATTTCAAATTATTTATTAAATCACTCGATAATAAATTATTATTTATGAGTACTCGTTGGAACCGAAGGGAATTTATAAGAGGAAGCAGTGCCGCCACTCTAGCAGCGCTTGCTGCAGGTGCGCCGATGGCTGGTTTTTTATCTTCCTGCAACCGATCTAAAATAACTGCTACCGCCGATACGGTGATCTTACTTTGGATGGGAGGGGGGATGGCCCATACGGATACCTTTGATCCAAAAAAATTTACTCCCTTCACCAAGGGAATGAAAGCCAATGATGTACTAAGCACGTTTAAGTCGGTTCCCACTGCATTGGATGATATATACTTTTCTGAAGGGCTGGAATCCATTGGGAAGGTATTGGATAAGGGTACCGTAATCAGATCCTATGTGGCAGCTGATATGGGTCATATATTGCATTCGCGACACCAATATCACTGGCATACCTGTTACAAACCACCACAGTCGGTTGCTGCGCCACATATCGGCTCTTGGATTGCTAAGCAACTTGGGCCTGTCAATTCAGTAATACCTGCTTTTATAGATATCGGCCAGCGTTTTACTCTAGGTGAAGGCGAAGAGTTGAAAGCCTTTCATACCGCAGGTTTTTTGGGAAATGAATATGCTCCCTTTTTGATTCCGGATCCAACTTCTGGCCTAGAAAGTGTAAAGCCTCCGGTGGGGATGACTACCAGTCGGTTTGAAAAAAGAAACCAGTTGTACAATGAGCTGATGAATAAGGGCGCAATGGGTGAATTGGGCAGCGACTATCAAAAGGAATCCTTGCGAAGGTCGATGGAACAGGCTTATATGTTGTTGAAATCCCCTGAGGCGGCAGCATTCGACTTGAGTAAAGAACCCAAGGCTAGTTATGATATTTATAATACAGGAAAATTTGGTTTGGGCTGCTTAATGGCTCGCCGTCTAACAGAAAAAGGTGCACGTTTTATTAGTGTTACCACCGAATATGTGCCCTTCAAAAACTGGGATACGCACGATAATGGACACACGCGATTGGTTGACATGAAGAAGCAAATTGACGGTCCTGTAGCACAATTAATAAAAGACCTGGATCGTTCGGGGCATCTTGATCGCACTTTAATAATATTGGCAAGTGAATTCAGTCGGGATATGATGGTGGAGGGGCGACCCGACCTCAAAGTACAGGAGCAGGTGCAACAACCGGACATCATTCAAGAGCTTAAAAATTATGGCATGCACCGCCATTTTACGGATGGATGTTCTATGTTGATGTTTGGGGGAGGTATCAAAAAAGGGAATGTATTTGGTAAAACGGCCGATGAGCGTCCCTGCAAAACCATTGAAAATCCCATTAAGATTGAGCAGGTTCATCAAACCATTTATCGCGCCTTAGGGATTGCAGAGGATACCCATTATCTAGTGGAAAAAAGACCTTTCTATACCACTCCCGATGGATTGGGTAGGGCAGAAATGGGGTTATTTGCGTAGCCTTGGTAGGACAGAGATTTGAGTAAAAATTAGTTCCATTCTGTGCAATACATGGGTTAGCCATCTATTAGCTCTGACAATGTCTTTTTTTCCAATATCTTCAAAGTAGCATCCCTTGTTTGCAGCATGGCTTTGTTGAGGCCACAGGTAGCCTCATTGCAATCTTTACATTTTTCGTAAAAGTTGATGCTTACGCAAGGTAGCAGTGCAATTGGCCCTCCCACCAGCCGGATTGCCTGGGCTAGCGTAGTTTTTTTGGGGGATTCAATCAGATAATAACCACCGCCTTTTCCCTTCTTGCTTTCCAGCACATTGTTTTGTTTGAGTTCCAACAAGATGGTCTCCAAGAACTTTATGGGGATCTTTTTATTTTTAGCAATTTCTGAAATCAGTACCGGACCCTGGCCATATTTACCAGCCAAATACCCAAGGGCTTTCAGTGCATATTGTGTTTTTTTCGATAACATTTCAGAAAGTTACGTATAAAAATAAAAAAAATAAAAAAAATAAGTCTACTTAAATAATAGACTATTATATTTGCACTATAAAACTTATAACTATGAGCCTACGTTTAGGGGATATCGCTCCCAATTTTACTGCAAAATCATCTTTGGGTGATCTTACTTTCTACGAATTTTTAGGAGATTCTTGGGGTATTTTGTTTTCACATCCAGCTGATTACACACCCGTATGTACTACCGAATTAGGAAAAACAGCCGCATTGAAAGCTGAATTTGAAAAAAGAGGCGTAAAAGTACTAGCCTTAAGTGTTGATCCAGTGGAGAAGCACGTAGGATGGATCAAGGATATCAATGAAACACAGCATGTGTCGGTTGATTTCCCCATCATTGCCGATGAAGATAAAAAAGTAGCTGAGTTATATGATTTTATTCATCCCAATGCCTCCGCTACTCTTACAGTTCGTTCTTTGGTGATCATTGCTCCTGATAAAACGGTAAAACTAATTATCACTTATCCAGCATCTACCGGAAGAAATTTTGTAGAAGTATTGCGGGTAGTGGACTCTTTGCAATTAACTGCCAACTACAGTGTTGCCACTCCGGCCGACTGGAAACAAGGAGAAAATGTAATTGTAGTACCTTCTATCAGTACCGCAGATGCGATTAAGAAATTCCCTAAGGGAGTGGAAGAAATCAAACCTTATTTGAGGTATACACCGCAGCCAAATATTGATTAAATATTCTTTGTGTTATTTCAAATTAAGAGCTGTTCAAAAGACAGCTCTTAATTGTATAGGTTCTTTTTCAGCTGTTGAATCAATGCTCTAATATCTTTGGGTAGTTCGGCTTCGAGATTAAAATCGGTTCCTTCGGCATCCTTGAATTTTAACTGGCAAGAATGGAGTGCCACGCGGTTGAGCATCGGACGTTCTTCTTGGTCGTGCTGACTGAGTTTGTATCTTTTTTTAATGGAAGATAACAAAACAGGTTTGCCATCTCCATACAATGGGTCGCAAACAATGGGATGGCCAATATTTTTGGAATGAATCCTAATCTGGTGTGTTCGGCCAGTATGTATTTGAAATTTCACCAAACTATATTTCCCCAATTCCTCCATCACTTCATAATCGGTCAGGGATGGTTTTCCATTTTTGTTGATGACCATTTGTCCTTTAAAAACAGGGTGCTCCATAATGGGGCCGTCCATGCTGCCAGATTTGTCGGGCATTGATCCATGCACTAGTCCTAGGTAATATTTTTCTACCGTTCGTTCTTCAAATTGTTTGGAAAAAAATTTATGCGTATCCTCATCCTTTGCAAAAATGATTATGCCACTGGTTTCCCTATCAAGCCGGTGAATGGTAAAAATGGCACCATACTTATTGGCCAACATGTCCTTTAGGGATGGTTCAGATTGCATTCTGTCGGGGATTGAAAGAACACCAGCGGGTTTATTGAGTACTATAAAATGGTCATTTTCAAAAATGGTAACAACTGCTGCCAAAGCTTTGCTATTGGATGGATTGTCTTTGTTGGTATTGGGTGCTTCGCTCATTATTTGCTTTCGGTTGCGGGTTTTTGATTGGTTTGAATTTTCTTGTGTGAAATATTAAGGTATTTCAACAAGCGGATTTCTTTTTCACTTAGGAAACGCCACTTGCCTCTCTCCACATTTTTCTTGGTAAGGGTTGCATACATTACCCTGTCCAACCCTTTTACATCATAGCCTAAATGTTCAAATATTCTTCGAACCACGCGGTTACGACCACTGTGAATTTCTATACCAATCACTGATTTGTCTTTCGAATCGGCATAGGCCAGTGAATCTGCTTTAATTTCACCATCCTCCAATTTTACACCATTCAAAATTTTATCAAAGTCAGCTTTGGTAAGTGACTTATCCAATTTTGCTTCATATACTTTGGTGATATTATAACTTGGGTGAGAAAGTTTCTGCGTTAATTCTCCATCATTGGTTAACAGCAAAACGCCAGAAGTATTTCTATCCAATCTTCCTACAGGATAGATTCTTTCCGTGGTAGCCATTTTGGTTAATTGCAATACGGTTTTTCTTCCCTGTGGATCATCCGTGGTGGTGATATAATCTTTGGGCTTATTGAGTAAGATATACACTAGGTTCTTGCTGACAAATAATTTTTTGCCATTGAATTGCACATCATCGCGTTCGGTTACTTTGTGCGCCGGCTCTTTCACTACCTCATTGTTTACTTTTACTTTTCCTTCCTTAATGAGGGTAACCGCATCGCGTCTACTGCACACACCACAATGGGCCACAAATTTATTCAGCGGCATTTCTGCAGTTGAAGGAGCGGAAGGCCGTACAATCCTTGGTGCCGTTTTAACGGGTGCAGGAGCATATTCTTTTTTAATGTCCTCTACTTTTTTGGTATGGGTAAAATTGGTTTCAATCGCTTTTACCTTATCTTCTTTTCTAGAATGACTTGTTTTACTTGTCGGGGCTTGCACCGGAGCATTTCTTGCTGCGGCCTTCAGCTGCCTTTTTTCTTCAAATCGCTTGTCGATGGCAGCGGCTCGTTGTTTTTTTGCTTTCTTTTTGGCTTGTTTGAATTCTTCTTTAATCAGACTGTTCTTCTTTTTTGGAACAAATTTCTGGAAAGGTACTTGGCTCATGTTTGAAGTGTTTTACTGTTATTTCAACAGGGGTGAGCTGCAAAGGTAAACTTTATTTTGGCGGGGTTGACATATTGTACAATATTAACATGTAACGGGGTGACTTTTTTTATAATGGTTTGGTACTTGTTATTCATTCAATGATTTAGCTGCTGGATGCACAAAAAAATGGCCAACCAATTGGTTGGCCGCTATGCCATAAGGATTTAATCTTCTATTCGCCCGTTTTTTTATCTTTTCTGTCTTTTCTTGATTGTTCCATTTTGCTGATTTGCTCGGGAGATAAAATCTGGGCCAAATTATTTTCTTGTTCTTTCTTTATCACCTTTAGCTGCTCTTTTTTCTCCGAATTACTTAACTGACTATTCTCTTTGATAGCCTTTATTTTAACTTGGTCAGCATCTCGGTTTGCTTTTATTTGTGTTATTTGTTGTTCGGAAAGGCCCAAGTTTTCTTTCATTTTTCCAATGTTATTTCCAGCATTGTCACCTTGCCGATCATTGGGTTTGGGTTTGTTTTGTGCCAACTGATTTTTTTGTTCATCTGTCAATATTGCTGATACTTTATCTTTCTGTGATTGTAGGATTGCGTCTTTACTGGCTTTAAAGTCTTTTACCGTCAGTTGATCATTTTTTTTAAGTTCGGCCAACTGTTTTTCGGTGTTTTGTCTGGAGGCTTTCACTTGTTCTTTTTGGGTTGCAGAAAGATTCAATTCTTTCAGTCTTCCACCAGCTTGCTGGTTATGGGCAGGATGGTTGTTCTTTTCTTTTTTTTGTGCAAAAAGAGTTGACAAACACAGAGTGGTTGCTATTGCAGCGAATAAAATCTTTTTCATAATGTATATATTTAATTGGTTCAGTTAAATAGACTATGAACAGTTTACTAGGTTTAATCGGTTGGAATATTTTTTTTAAGTATATCTTTTTAGTATGCCTAGTCAGATACCAAAAGACCCCTTCATTTTTTGAAAGGGTCTTTTGTACAAACTGTTATTAATTTGAATCGAGGTAATTTTATTTCCCTTTGTTGGCAAGTTGTCCGCAGGCTGCATCAATGTCTTTCCCACGGCTTCTTCTTACCCGAACGTTTACCCTATTTTTGGCAAGATAGTCCGTAAAGCGTTGGGTGGTATCCTCATCGGGCTTGGTGTATTTTGCACCGTCTATCGGATTGTATTCAATTACATTGACCAAATGAGTGGGTATCTGGCGGTAAATTTTTGTCAGTGCCTCTGCATCTTCAATAGAGTCATTGAGGTCTTTAAAAAGAATATACTCTAGGGTAATATCATTTTTAGTTTTATCATAAAAATAATTCAATGCCTCTACCAATGTATTGATGCTATTGGTTTCATTGATGGGCATTATCTGGTTGCGTTTTTTAT
>CANJAW010000039.1:0-12291 GCA_947472215.1 Chitinophagaceae bacterium | reverse complement strand
GCTTACAGAGGAGCTTGTGCTGTGGGAGATACTTGGTGGAAGACTTGGACTAAATTCTAGTACGTATAATAATATTTTCAAAAGCTGCCATAAATAAATGGCAGCTTTTGTGTTTTTTTAAGTTTAATTTTATAGTAATGAAATATTTTTTTCTCCATATTTTTTTGGTTATTTTTTTTACATCCTGTAATCAGCAAAATGACAATGGCAATAATTCTGTTAACCAAATTGTAGTAAATGATTCTCCAAACGACTCCATTACGGCTGCTAAGAATTTAGAAGCTTTCGGAAAGTTGGAATTGTTTTTTGAAAATGCCAATTACCAGGTTGCTAATAATCAGGATACCAATTATTTTTATTTTAGCAGGGCTTCCGAATTTTTAATAAAAGTCCACCAGTATAAAATTAGTAAGGGCGATTCAGCGTTTTTAAAAATTGATTCTATTCAGTTGGTGGATGGGAAAAATATCCAATGGAAATTCGAAGGCCAAAAGCTAAATTTATTTCACATTTCAGATTCAACTGTTGATTGGAAACTCAATAATCCTGATAGTGCCATTTTTAAGTTTAATAAATACAATAGAAAAACCATTCAATTGTTTCAACCAAAAAATAGCACCACTACCTTTCATCAAACCATCACTTTGAGTTCATTTTTGGTAAGAAGTTTTTTTGATTATAAGCATGGGACCCATTTAGCATTTGATACGACAAACTTTACAAAAAAATAGTGTCTACCCAAATTATGCGTAATTGATTTATTACGTGAGTCACTGAAAAAGTTTTCCAATACATTATCTTTGCTGCATGAAAAATACCCTTCTTTTATTATGCATTCTTATCTTCTTGGTTTCTTGTAGGCATTCTAATGATGCAATAAGTAGGCGTATATCGAATTCCGATAGCGTGGCAATCAATTACTTCAAGGGAGATGGCACGATGGATACCGTGGTGGCTATAAAAATAATCCGTGATCAGCAAATAATAGCCCAGTTAGCAGGTTTTATTTCGGCCCAGCAAGCGGAGATGGATTATGCCTGTGGTTTTGACGGCTCTTTGCATTTTTTTAAAATGAACAAAGTAGTGCAGGATATTAATTTCGGAATGAATGCAGCTGGTTGTAGGTATTTTTCTTTTGTACTTAATGGAAAATCGCAGGCTACCAATTTATCCACCGAGGCAAAAGAATTGATTGCTTCATTGCGAAAATAGCTGTTTGAATAGCTAGGAATTATTTTTATTTACTTTCCAGTGTAAAACCAAAAGTAGTCCCGATGTCACTGGTGCTTCTTACATGGATCGTTTGGTGGTGGGCTTCAATAATATGTTTGCAAATAGCCAGCCCCAATCCACTGCCGCCCACTTTTCTACTTCTGGCCATATCCGTTCGGTAAAACCGCTCAAAAATTCTTCCCAAATGCTCCTCTGCTATTCCCGCCCCGTCATCACTGATTTCTATCAAAATTTTTTCTCCATCAATTTTGTAAACGCTCGCTTCAATCAACCCATTTTGCTTGCCATACTTAATGGCATTGTCTATCAAATTAGTAAACACCTGTCTTGTTTTTTCTTTGTCGGCAAATACGGTCAGCGCTACTTCACATCCTTTTTTAATACCCATCTTGATTTGCTTCTCCTCCGCCTTGATGAAAAGAGATTCAAATACTTCTTTCACCAGATCTTGAATTACAAAATTACTTTTGTCTAAAAGCAATTCCCCTCCTTCCAATTTTGAAATTTCATCTAGGTCATCCACTAGATTTACTAGCCTGTCAATATTGCGAGCAGTACTGTTTAGGAATTTCTTATTCACTTCGGGGTTGTCAAGCGCTCCATTCAGCAAGGTGTCTACATACCCCTGAATAGCAAAAATCGGCGTCTTCAATTCATGAGATAAATTTTGTAGAAATTCTTTTCGGTAGGCTTCATTCTGTTTCAGCACCTCTATTTCAGCCTTTCGTTGTTGTGCCCAGTTTTCTACATCCTCCCTTACTTCATCAATGCTCTTTTGTGGCAATATATTTTTGTAATAAAACTCTTCCCGCTTGCTTGCTTTAGTTTGATAGATGAGTTTGTAGATGAGTTTAATTTTTCGGTATACAAAGCTTTGGACCATAAATAATATCAGGCCATAGCTTGCGCTAAAAATAACAGTAAAGCAGAGTAGCGGAATCCACCAGTCGGGTTTAAAAAAATAACTCCCTACAACAAAAGGTAAGGAAAGAATAAATGCGGTGGTTGCAGATAATTGCTGTGGCGAAAGATTTTTTTGTGAAAACATCTTTTGATACTGGTTATAAATTCATGGTGAATTGAAAATTACCCTACGAATATAAGTAACAATTCACTATCTACAGCAGAGCGCTGCACTACAATTCAAACTTATATCCTACGCCTTTAACGGTAGTGATGCAGTCGAGATTAAGTTTCTGACGAATTTTTCGGATATGAACATCGATGGTACGGTCGCCTACAATCACTTCGGTTCCCCAAACCTGGTTTAATATCTCATTACGCAAGAAAACTTTGCCTGGTTTGGAAGCCAGCAAGTCGAGTAATTCAAATTCTTTTCTGGCTAAAATAATGTCATCACCTTTATGGGTTACGATGTATTTTTCCCTATTAATGATTAGGTCGCCATGCTTGCCAAGATCGTTATCTTCTTTATTGAGTCTTCTAAATAAGGCATTCACCTTAGTTACTAAAATTTTGGGCCGTATTGGCTTGGTAAGGTAATCATCTGCACCAGACTCTAGTCCTCGAATTTCGGTCCCTTCATCACTTAGCGCAGAAAGGAAAATAATCAGCGTTTCCTTAAAGGCGGGTTGCATCCGAAGGATATGGCAAGTGTCCATCCCATTTTTTCCCGGCATCATTACATCAAGGATGATTAAGTCGGGAAGGTGCTTTTTTGCCTGTTCAATAGCCTCGTCACCATTTTTTGCAGTAATTACCTCGTATCCCTCTGCCATCAAATTAAATTGAATGATTTCCAGTATATCTGGCTCATCATCTGCAATTAATATTTTTTTAACACTGCTCATATATTATTGTCCCTGCAAAAGTAGGTTAACCCTTTAATCATTGTATCAGCCAGTGGGCATTCCTGTATTATTAAATTGTTAACGCATAGCTGAATCAATGGGGGCAGATAAGGTTTTTGATTTACGACTCAATTTGGGTAAACCTTCCATATTTGTGCAGTATTAAGGGCAAGGTTTTCATAAGCATCAGTTTTTTTGCCATCTTTGTATAAGAATACCATTTATGAAGCAATTTTTACTATCCATTTTTATTATAGTTATTTGGGACCAAGCATTTGCATTACAGGATTCTGTGGTGATACCCCTAAGCCGCCAACTTTTTCATGACAGGATCGATAATGAACAATCACTGACCGATAAGGAGGATGGAAAAAAGGATGGCATAATTCGGGTGTCTGCCAATGAAGCGGTTAATCTACAGGTAACCGATGCCTTGACCAGAAGGTTGAACGAATTTCAGAATTGGGTAGAAACGAATGATTCTATCGGCAGCAGCAATGAAAAAATTAGGCAACTCAATTTCATTGAGACATTCATTAGGAATTTCAGAGTGGCATGGAGACAAAAAAAAATTGAGCCCTCTCTCGCCCCCTTGCTGGTGGATAATTTTCATAAATTATGGATGGCAAATATGGTCGGAAATAGCATCCTTCCCTTTATTATGGGCTTGTCTTATGAAGCGGGAACCATCCTTACAGAGGGGTTTCCTAATAACTTAGGGTATAAGGAAAGTAAAAATTTACTTTTCATTAAATATTGTCACTTACATCCCGACAAGATTCTTTCCCTCATAGGCCCTTATGTGAATGAAACCTTTGCAGATAGTTTGGTGACAGTGGCTTGTAAAAATGATCCAGAGCAATTGTATAATTATGCCAATTCCACCAAGTCGGTGGAAGGTAAACTGATACAGCGAAATGCTGACCCAATGGTGAAGTCTATTCTGAAGTTAAGCAAGCTAGACAATGCCTTGTTGTATTATCCATTTCTGGATAATATTTTGAATAATCGGTTGTCAATTGACGGGATAAAAAAAATTATAGGGGATGGCGATCTGGGTATGGATAGCATCGGCTATTTTAAATTGCTGGTTAAAACTGAACAGGAATACTATTACAGACTAGGAGTTTTGAAAGACACTCCGGTTGCGATGTTTGGAGAAAATGGGTTGAGAAAAATGTTACAGCGAAAAGCCATCAAGCATTTTATAACCCCCATTAATAATTTACACGAGCAGAATAATTTAAGTATTCGTATGCGGGCCTTGGACCCTTTGTCTGCCGAAGAACTCTATTACGTTATCGTGATGGGTGAAAATGATATTTACACTTCCAGCTACAAACATAGTTTTGCAAGGTTATTGCAGCGAATGGGTAGCAAACCACGGGGAGACTCACTGCTGCTAAGCGTCAAAATGGATTACTTTAAAAAATTCATAAAGATGGCGGCAAATTTCAACCAGCTCGATACCTTTTTAAAAACAATGCCGGCCAACAATGGCACTACTTTAATGAAGGCGTTTGTTGCTAATTTAGATGATGGGAATAATCTGGAAGATGCTGTAGATGTAGCAGACAGCTATAGCAGTATCAGCGATACCTTGCTACTTCAAAATATTTTAAAAAATGTAGCTTCCAATGAACAGAAGCGAATCAATCAAAACAATAGTAAAGGCAAAACGATTTATGGTTTATTGAAAACAATTTTTTTATCTGCAGCAAATAATAAAATTGATCTTACCAGTCAAATTGGAATTCCATCAATTTACTCCATCGATTATAAATACCTTGCCGATGACAGTGATCGGGTAATAGAGCAAGTATTTTTTTATGGTGATGAGGATGGGAAGCTTTATTTTCCCCAGTTCATTAGTTCATTTTCGCCTAAACAATGGAAAATAAGTTATCAAAAGGAATGGGTTGAAATTAAATCTCTTGTAGGAAAGAAAGTGTGGATTTATGCCAACCTCCCCTTGGATAATGATCAAAACTTGGATGATACCGCGCAAATACATTTGGCGAAGTACCTTGCTAAAAATGATTTACAGCCGGCGGTGATCGTTCATAGGGGGCATAGCTATTGGCTTCCGCGTACAATTGACAGAATGACCGGTGGAGCAAAAATCATTGTGCTAGGTTCTTGTGGAGGGTATCAAAACCTGAATGAAATTATCAACAACTGCCCAGATGCCCATATTATTTCTACGAAGGAAATAGGCAAAGGAGATATTAACAGGCCAATCCTCACGTACCTCAATCAAGCCATCGCCTCCGGAAAAATGCTGGTATGGAAAGATATGTGGTCGGCACTGACTAAATTGTTTTATAATGATGCCAATAAGGGCATGAGGGAAAGTTGGGATGATTATATACCACCCTATAAAAACCTAGGTGCCATTTTTATCAAAGCTTATAATAAAAAAATGGAAGCAGGCTTATAATGTGTTAGTTCGCTTTTACATGGGTGACACAACAGCCAATTTCTCAATATCTTTGCAATATGGTTGAATCGGTAAAAGTTAAAAGGGTATTCGATTTTTCTTTATTAAGAAGGGTATTTCAATTTGCAGTTCCCTATAAAAGGAAATTTTTTTGGTCGCTTTTTTTGGCAATATTTTTAGCAGTCATTTCCCCTGTTCGGCCATGGCTCATTCAACTTACTATCAACAAGGGGATGCAGCCAGGTGCACAGGTTTGGTTTTTGAAGGGAGCTGCTCAGGTAATTCTAGGTATTACCATCATCCAATTAGGCATCCTTTTAATTGAAACTGCCTGCCGTTTTATCTTTAGCTTTTTTACTGCATCTCTGGGGCAAATGGTGGTGAAAGATATGCGGGTAGCTACTTATCAGAAAGTAATCAATCTAAATCTATCGCAATTCGACAAAACTCCGATTGGAACCCTCACTACAAGAACTATCAATGATATTGAATCAATCAATGATATTTTCAGCGATGGGTTGATTCCAATTATCGCAGACTTTTTATCCATAATTGCGGTGATGAGTTATATGATCTATGTAGATTGGAAATTAACGCTGATTTGCATGGCACCATTTCCACTGCTAATCATTACCACTTATTTTTTCAAGGAAAGTGTAAGCCGCTCTTTTACGCGTGTGCGCAATGCGGTGGCACAGCTAAATGCTTTTGTTCAGGAGCATATCACCGGCATGGGTATTGTGCAGGCCTTCGCCGCCGAAGATAGGGAGTTCAAAAAATTTAATCATATTAACGAGGAACATCGAAATGCCAACGTGCGGTCTATATTTGCCTATTCCGTATTTTTCCCTATCGTGGAATTGATTTTGGCTATATCGCTGGGTTTGCTGGTATGGTGGGCCGCGGGTACACAACGACCTGAGGCGGCGGGAAATATCACCGCATTTATTTTATGCCTCAATTTATTGTTTCGCCCGCTAAGGGTCATCGCAGATAAATTCAATGTGCTTCAAATGGGCATGATTGCTAGTGAAAGGGTTTTCAAATTAATGGATAACAAGGATTTTGTTGCCACCAAAATTAGCGAAGACCCAATCACCCATTCGCTCAAAATATCAACAGGAGCTGTTTCTTTTCAACATGTATGGTTTGCCTACCTTGAGCAGCAATATGTATTGAGAGATATTTCATTTTCTATTAATGCCGGGGAAACGCTTGCTATTGTAGGTAATACTGGCAGTGGCAAAACTTCCATCATTAGTTTGTTGAATCGTTTATACCATATTGAAAAAGGCCTCATCACGGTTGACGGAATTGACATTGCTGATTTCGACCTTTTTTATTTAAGAAGTAAAATAGCAGTCGTATTACAGGATGTGTTTTTATTTAGTGGATCGGTATATGACAATGTAACCCTGCGAAATAGCGATATAAAAAAAGAGCAGGTGGTGGAAGCAGCTCAAATGATAGGCATACACGATTTTATTTTACAGTTGCCGGGTGGTTATGATTACAATGTGATGGAAAGGGGTGCAACCCTTTCTTTGGGGCAGCGGCAATTATTGTCTTTTGTGAGAGCCTTGCTCTATGATCCAGCGATACTGATTTTGGATGAGGCAACCTCCTCTGTAGATACCGAGAGTGAGCAGTTGATCCAACATGCCATTGATCAATTAATAACGGGCAGAACCTCCATAATTATTGCTCATCGGCTAAGTACCATTCGTAAAGCAAATAAGATCATCGTGCTAGATAAGGGCGAGATCAAGGAATTCGGCTCACATGAAGAACTGATGAAAATAAAGGGATTCTATTTTCAGTTGCACCAAATGCAATTTGAAATGCAGGGGGAAAGATGATTTTTCTATAAAAATTACTCATAAAAAAGACTTTTAACCAATTTACCAGCTTTACTGCCAATAAAAAAGCGATCAACCGCCCGAAAGACCAGATCGATGTGCTTGAATTAGAAAAGATTAAGCTGGTAAGAAAAGAAATGGGCTTGGAGTAAACCTCGATTCGCCAAAATTCAGGCTAAATTATCTGTTTTTCCTTCCCCAATTATTCAATATTCTCCTATCTTTGCGCCAAATTTCGGGAAAGATATGGCCACAAAGAGCATTAAATCATTACTGGTAGCGGTTTTAAGTACTATTTTACTAAGCTACTCTTTTACGGCAACAGCGCAGCATGAAGCAACGAAGGGCGAGGAAGCGCATGCAACTCCCAAAAAAGAAGGCTTTAATGCAAAAGAAGTGATATTTGAACATATCATGGACGCCCACGAATTTCATTTCATCAACTATAAAGGTAGCGACGGAGAGCTTCATCCTGTCTCAATTCCATTACCCATATTTTTATATTCTTCCCAAAATGGATTTTCTTTTTTTATGTCCTCCGCTTTTGAGCATGGACACAAGGAAGTTGCTGGGTACAAATTGGTAGAAGGCAAAATACTGCCCACTGAAGCAGGTGTAAAGGTGTTTGATTTTTCTCCCACCCGAAATGTAGTACAGATGCTACTTGCACTAGCATTTTTGGTTTGGCTGATGATTAGCGTTGCTAAAACCTATTCAAAGGGTCAGGGAGTTACCTCCGCACCCAAGGGTAAACAAAATTTGGTGGAGGTATTAGTGGCATTTGTAAGGGACGAAGTTGCCCGGCCTAATTTGCGCCATAAGGCAAATAAGTACTTGCCCTATTTATTAACCGTTTTTTTCTTTATTTTAATCAATAATGTGATTGGATTGATTCCGGGAACTGCAAATGTTACCGGTAATATTGCTTTTACGGTAGTGCTAGGATTAATATCATTTGTGGTGATTATGTTTAGCTCCAATGCACATTACTGGGGACATATTTTCAATCCGCCAGGGGTGCCTGGTTTTGTAAAACCTATTTTGGTTTTGGTAGAGTTTTTAAGTGTTTTCATCAAACCTTTCGCATTGATCATCCGGTTATTTGCCAATATGGTGGCAGGGCATATCATTATCATTTGTTTGATTTCGCTGATTTTTATATTTGCCCAAATCCAGCCTGCTTTAGGATTTGCAGCATCACCTGTATCGATCGCGTTCACCGTTTTTATTTATTTCATTGAGGTGTTGGTGGCATTTTTACAGGCATTTATTTTTACGGTACTTACGGCAGTATTTATAGGGCAGGCATTTGAGGGAGAGCATCATGAGGACGAACATGTACCTGCTTAATGAGTTTGAATGATTTCTATGTTTATTTTTTAACCAGTATAAATTCACAATTATGGACTTTATTTTATTAGATGCATTAGCAAATGCAGGTGGAGCGGTAGGTGCAGGTCTTGCTGCGATTGGAGCAGGTATCGGTATCGGACAGATTGGTAAAGGCGCTGTAGAAGCGATTGCCCGTCAACCGGAAGCCTCTAATGATATCCGTGCAAACATGATCCTGGCTGCGGCTTTGGTGGAAGGTGCTGCATTGTTCGCTATCATTATCGGATTTTTGGCAATGGTATTGTAATCACCATTTCCCACATCATTACTGCATCCAAAGTACAGGACGGAGGATGCAGTATTATTGATTTTATCAGCTTCAAGGCGTCCCATTCATTTCACTTGGGTATCTGCCACTGCGCTGTTTTAAATAGTTAGTTTTCGGAAATTATTATTTTTCAGTTTTAATTGTATAAAAATGCAACTGTTAACACCCGATTTAGGATTATTACTTTGGACATTATTGGCCTTTTTGATCGTATTTTTTTTATTAAAAAAATTCGCCTGGCCTGCTATCATTAAAGGGCTTTCGGATAGGGAGCAAAATATTGCTGAATCCATTGCTTCAGCAGAAAAAGTGAAGCTCGAAATGTCGCAATTAAAAAATGACAACGAGGCATTTCTTATCAAAGCTCGGGAAGAAAGAGCATTGCTTTTAAAAGAGGCCAAAGAAATAAAAGACAAGATGATTAGCGAGGCGAAGGAAGAGGCGAAGGCACAGGCGGCTAAAATTGTGGCCGAGGCCCAGGTTACCATCCATCACCAGAAAATGGCTGCCATTACCGACCTTAAAAATCAAGTAGGTACATTGGTGATTGAAGTTAGCGAAAAAATATTGCGTCGCGAGCTAAGCAATAAAGATGAGCAGGAGCTTTATATCAAACAATTGGCAACAGAAGCGAAACTGAATTAGTAAATGTGCAAATTCGGAAATGTGTCAGTAAGCGTCCGTTTTCAATTTTCTAATTTTCTAATTTTCAAATTCTACAATTAAATGATCAATCCACGTTTAGCAACCAGGTACGCAAAAAGTATCGTTGATTTAGCCATTGAGCAAAAGCAGTTAGATGCAGTGTATGGCGATATGAAATTCATATTAAGAATCTGTAAATCCAATCCTGATTTTCTGGCGGTGTTGCGCAGTCCAATCATCAAGCCAACTTCCAAAGGGAAAATCATTGAGTCGATCACAAAAGAAAGGGTAAGCGAATTGACTTCTGCATTTATCAAATTATTGGTCACCAAGACTAGGGAAACGAATTTACCAGAAATTGCGGCTGCTTTTGTAGATCAGTATAATGTTATTAATAATATTCATAAAGTAAAGATCACCACTGCCGTTCCGATGGGGGATGCTTTACAAAATGCCATCCTTACAAAGGTGAAGGAAGATAACCCTACGGGCAGTATTGACCTCGAAACAGTAGTGAATGAGTCATTGATTGGCGGATTTATCCTTGAAACAGCTGGCAAGTCCCTCGACGCAAGTATTTTAAGGGATTTGAAAGATGTAAAAAAACAGTTTTTGAATAATGATTATTTACACAAAATAAGATAGGCTGGCTTTCCCATTAACTAAGCATCACTTTATTTTATCCATCGCTTGAAGCATTGTTACTATTGTGTTGTCTACCTAATCGGCAACTATTATCTTAAAAATTAGTTCATCCCTTTTGAGGTGGACTTTTTCTTTTAAAAACACCTTATTTTTTTGCCATTCTTCCCCTCATCCATTACCTTTGCAGCCTTAAATGAAGCCTGTAGCTTAAAATGGTCAAATTTTGTACATGTTATTCAAATAGTAGCGTGTTAAATGTAACCAGTCGATTGTAGCAGCAAAAAAAACAAAACTCAATTTTTATGGTAGAAATTAAACCAGACGAGATTTCGGCGATACTTCGTCAACAGCTCAGCAATTTTAATGCAGGTGCAAGCTTGGAAGAAGTGGGTACTGTATTGCAAGTAGGGGATGGTATTGCTAGGGTATATGGATTAAACAATGTACGTAGTGGAGAATTAGTGGAATTTGACAATGGTGTAAAAGCAATTGCGCTGAATCTGGAAGAGGACAATGTGGGCGTGGTATTGATGGGAGATAGCGGCGCAATTAAAGAAGGTGATAAAGTTAAGCGTACCGGCCAGATCGCTTCTATTAAAGTAGGAGAAGGAATGAGCGGTCGTGTAATCAATACATTGGGCGAGCCAATCGATGGCAAGGGCCCTTTAGTGGGTGAGCTATACGAAATGCCGTTGGAGCGTAAAGCACCAGGGGTTATCTTTCGTGAGCCAGTGAAGGAGCCGCTCCAAACAGGTATTAAAGCAATTGATGCAATGATCCCAATTGGTCGTGGACAAAGGGAACTAGTAATTGGTGATCGGCAAACCGGCAAAACGGCCATTTGCGTAGATACCATCATTAATCAAAAAGAATTTTACGAAGCAGGGAAACCTGTGTATTGTATTTATGTAGCAATTGGCCAAAAGGCAAGTACTATTGCAGGTATTATGAAAACATTGGAAGAATATGGTGCAATGGCTTACACTACCATAGTAGCTGCTTCTGCATCTGATCCAGCTCCATTACAATTCTACGCTCCATTTGCGGGTGCTGCAATTGGTGAGTTCTTCCGCGATACCGGAAGACCAGCATTGATTATATATGATGATCTTTCAAAGCAGGCAGTAGCTTACCGCGAAGTGTCTTTGCTGTTACGTCGTCCACCAGGCCGTGAGGCATATCCTGGTGATGTATTCTATTTGCATAGTCGTTTGTTGGAAAGGGCCGCTAAGGTAATTGCCAAAGATGAGATTGCACAACAGATGAACGATTTACCTGAATCCATCCGCCATCTCGTAAAAGGAGGAGGTTCATTGACCGCATTGCCGGTTATTGAAACGCAAGCGGGAGATGTATCTGCTTATATCCCTACCAACGTAATTTCAATTACCGACGGACAGATATTTTTGGAGGGTAACTTATTCAACGCAGGTATTCGTCCGGCTATCAATGTGGGTATTTCGGTTAGCCGAGTAGGTGGTAACGCACAGATAAAGTCCATGAAAAAAGTAGCCGGTACCTTGAAATTGGACCAGGCACTTTACCGGGAGTTAGAAGCCTTTTCTAAATTCGGAGGTGATTTGGATGCTGCTACAAAAAATGTAATTGACAAGGGAGCAAGAAATGTTGAAATATTGAAGCAGTTGCAGTATTCCCCGATGTCTGTTGAAAAGCAGGTAGCGATGATTTACCTAGGCACACAAGGTTTATTGAAAGAAGTAGCTGTAAAAAATGTGAAAGCATTTGAAGAGCATTTCTTGTTGGAGATGGAAAATAAGCATGCTGATTTATTAGCCGAATTCAAGAAAGGAAATTTGCCTGAAGAAGGACTTAAAAAAATGACCGAAATGGCAAAAGGCTTGATGGCTCATTACAAATAATCAAACAAAAATTTACATAAAAAAACTTCCCAATTTAAACTGGGAAGTTTTTTTATGCCCCATCGATAAAAATTAGCCTCAATAAAAGCAATCATTTCATCAATCAAGCAAAACAATG
>CANJAW010000038.1:0-12522 GCA_947472215.1 Chitinophagaceae bacterium | reverse complement strand
TCAAAAAATTGGTAGCTAGCAAAATGCAATCAGAAAATTATTTTGATAAATTTTTGGAAACAAAACAGCATGAAAAATGGGTGTAATTAAAAAAAAAGTCAGATTTATTTCTTTCTATTGAATGGATAATGAGGCATTGGTAAAAAGCAAAAGGGTCAGCATTTCTGCAGACCCTTTATACTTACTAACCCATTAAATTCTATTGCTAAATTACAATTTGCCCCCACATAAAAAAATATATTTTTTAAAATGTTAATAACTTTTCACCTCTAATCAAAGGCGTAAAGAGTCGTTTAAAATGAATGTAAATTATTGTTTTACAGTATGTTATGTTGAAATTAACGGATGCTTGAAGGATATTCTCTCCGTTGAAAAATATTAATAATGCACAAATTTAATATGGTTTATAATACAAACTATTTTATATTTATAACTTATTTAAAGAAAACAAATACGCTGTGGTCAGTGCTAGGAAAATGGGGTTTACACCCTAGATTATTAAGTAAAAATGGCTAGAAAAAAATGCCTAAGGAATAAAACAGCGATCCGGTGATTTATTATCATCTTGTTGAAGGTTTTTTACCGGAATCCTCCTTATTTAGTCAACAGCTTTGGCTCCATAAATTGTAAAGGGTTTGCAATCAACGCCATTAATTTTAATCAACTATATATTAATAATTCAATATATGAGTGCGCATTTGTTCAAATAATTGTCAAAAGCAGCCAAGTGACGGGTTGAATCAAATAAAAATCGTTCTGGCCTTATTGTAGCCTTTTTTGGAGGCCTTCTTTGCCTATTTTGGCATAACCCTATAAAAATTGCTCTATGTCTAAATTTGAACCCTTAAACCCCTTATTGCACTCCCAGTTAAGATTGGCCATAATGAGTGTATTGATGCGTGACAAGGAAGCGGAGTTTACCTTTTTGAGAAAAGAAGCGAATGCGACTGCAGGAAACCTGAGTGTCCAGATCAATAAACTAAGCGCAGCAGGCTATATTGAAGTGGTAAAACAGTTCAAACAACACTATCCTCAGACGATCTGTAAAATAACCCCCAGAGGTATCGAGGCATTCGAAATCTATGTAAGGGCACTGATTGCTTATGTGAACCCCAATGGGTAATGGTCAATGGTGAATGGTGAATTGTGAATGTTCAGTGATAAATGGATAACTGGATAATTAAAAACTGAAAACTGATAGTGTGCTGAATGTATTAGCATAATCGTTTAGAAACAGCAAGATGGCCGTGCCATTCACCATTGACCATTCACTCCTTTGTTGCCGTATTCATCCAACCGCCGTCAGGGTTTACAACCGCTGACGGGGTCGGGCAGCGATTATAATGGATAATTGAAAACTGAAAACTGATAGTGTGCTGAATGAATTAGCATAATCGTTTAGAAGCAGCAAGCAGGTCGAACTTTCACCATTCACCATTGCCCATTCACTAAGCCTCCATTGACCATTCACTCCTTTGTTGCCGTATTCATCCAACCGCCGTCAGGGTTTACAACCGCTGACGGGGTTCACTCCGCAGCAAGCTGGCCGATCTTTCACCATTGACCATTCACCATTCACCATTCACCATGCCCCCCTTCGAACAATTCTTCCCTCAATCCGTTCTACCTTTGTCACTAAACTTTCGCATGTCAGCAATTATCAGGGTAAGTCACCTCACCAAACAATTTAAGGATACCAGGGCGGTGGACGACCTTTCATTTAGTGTAAATGAAGGAGATGTATATGGTTTTTTGGGGCAAAATGGAGCCGGTAAATCAACCACCATCCGGATGCTACTAAGTCTGATAGCTCCTTCTGCAGGAGAAATAACTATTTTCGAAAAAAAATTATCTACCCACCGGTCAAAGATTTTGCGTGAAGTAGGCGCTGTTATTGAAAAGCCGGATTTATATAAATATCTTTCTGCTTACGACAACCTTTCCATTTTTGCTAAAATGAGCAATAGCAAGGTTACCCGCGAATTATTGATGCGGCAATTGGAAATGGTGGGACTAGCAGACAGGGCGAAGGGAAAGGTGGACACCTTCAGCCAGGGAATGAAACAGCGTTTAGGAATTGCCGTTGCATTGGTTCATGATCCCGCACTGATTATTTTGGATGAACCTACCAATGGCCTGGATCCACAGGGTATCGCCGATATTCGAAACCTTATCCTGAGACTGAGTCGTGAAATGGGTAAAACGGTACTGATTTCCTCGCATCTTTTGAGTGAAATTGAACTAATCGCTAACCGGATGATTATTTTACACAAAGGTAAAAAAATGGTGGAGGGAACAGTGGCAGAATTGCTAGACCCTGCACATTCATTGATTCAGCTTGAAACCACTAATGATGCAGCTGCCAAAGAAAAGCTATCGCAATCCAATTGGGCTACTACTTTGCAACCAGGAAACATGATTCGGCTGCTGATGAATAAGCAAGCCGTTCCGCAGTTGATTACCGATTTAGTTGGTTTGGATGTACAGGTATTGTCTGTCCACTCCAGCCATTCACTGGAGAATTATTTTTTATCACTTACAACCCTATCCGGCCATGTGGAACCTTTTGCAAATTGAGTTGTTTAAAATTTCTAAGCGTCCACGCACTTACATTGCCTTTGCCGCTATCGCCGCCATCGTATTTATTTTTCAATTTGCTTTTAAGGCAGATGGACAAAGCTACATGAACCTGATGCTGCAAAGTGTAAAGGATAATTTTGAGTTTGAAAGGACAAAAGCCATCAATGGTTATTTCATGTGCTACATCATCCTCAACACATTGTTGGTACAGGTACCCATACTAGTGGCGTTAATAGCGGCAGACTCTATTTCGGGAGAGGCTAATATGGGCACACTTCGCCTATTGATTACAAAACCCTTCAGCCGAACTCAATTAATATTAGTGAAATTTGCTGCCGCCACTATTTTTACCATTTTACTTTTATTTTGGATGGCAATTACGTCGCTATTTTTTAGCCTCGTTATTTTTGGTGCCGACGATATGCTCATCTTTCGATCAAAGGGTGAGGAATCACAAATCATGCTCATTACCCAAGATGATGTGATGTGGCGATACCTAGCTGCATTTGCTTATGCCACTGTTGCACTAACCGTAATCGCAGCGCTTTCGTTGTTTTTATCCATTTTTGCAGACAATTCAATTGGCCCTATTATCGCCACAGTCTGCATTGTGCTGGTATGCACCATCATCTCTAACATCAATGTGCCTATTATTGATAAAAATGTAAGACCATTTCTCTTTACCTCCTATTTGGTGGGCTGGAAAGGGTTTTTTTATATTGCTACCACCGAGGATGGAATACCGATTAAGGGCAGTGTAGAAAACTGGCCCGCCATCCGAAATAGTTTATATATCCTACTACTGCATATTGGCGTTTTGGTGGGAGCCTCCGTTTTTATTTTTAAAAAGAAAGATATTTTATCTTAAAAATCATAAGTATGCATTTTTCAAAATATGGTTTACTGTTGGTAGGACTAGCGGCCTCTTTTATTGTTAAAGCCCAAGGAGAGGTAAATGCATTGATGAAAAAAGTAGGTGCTAAAATTGACCAGGTCAATAATTATGCAGCTGAGGGTAAAATGAAAACCAATGTTGCCTTTTTAAAGGTCCCGGAATCTGCTGTAAAGATTTATTTCAAAAAGCCTAATCGGTTGAAAATTAAAAATGAAAAAGGGATTTCTTTTGTACCCAAAGGAGCAGTAAGCATCAACCTCAGTAGTATTATCAACGGAGAAAAATACACCGTGCTAGATGCTGGTATGGATAATATAGGAAATACGGCAGTGCGGGTGGTGAAATTATTGCCTATCGATGATAACGCAGACATTGTGCTTTCCACCGTTTACATTGATGAAGCCAATCTAGTAATAAAAAAAGCAAAAACCACTACCCGTGAAAATGGCAGTTACCAGCTGGAAATGACTTATGGAAAATACACCGCCTATGGGCTTCCTGATAAAATTATATTTACTTTTAACACCAAGGAATATAAACTTCCCAAGGGCATTACTTTTGATTTTGATGATGGTGCTGCGACAAAAAAAACAGGGCAAGCGGCTTTACATAAAAACCAGGGCCAGGCGGAAATTACTTTTGATTCCTATATAATTAATAAGGGAGTGGATGACAGTATATTTTTATAAACGGTCAATAAATTTATTTCCTACAGTCACCCTTTCGTTGAAGCAAAGCCAGACCCATTTACTATTCGGGCACATCCGTTATTCTTTGATCCACTGCATTGGCTACAATGCCCTTACTGATTTTTTTTAGTGGATTCGATCTTTGGACTTCATATTCTTTTCGGCCATTGATGATATCGATACATTTAAAAATAGCTTCCCGGAAAGAACTTTCATCAGCTACTCCTTTGCCGGCAATATCAAACGCAACACCATGGTCAGGAGAGGTGCGAACACCTGTAAGGCCTGCTGTATAATTTACTCCTTCTCCAAAAGCAAGTGATTTAAAAGGAATCAATCCCTGGTCGTGGTACATGGCTAAAACGGCGTCAAATTTTTCATGACTGCCCCTTGCAAAAAAGGCATCTGCACTATAAGGGCCAAAACAAAATATATCTTTTTGCTTCGCATCTTTGATAGCAGGCTTGATGATTTCATCTTCTTCCTTCCCAATCAACCCTTCGTCACCTGCATGAGGGTTGAGGCCCAATACTGCAATTTTTGGCTTGTCAATACCAAAGTCTTTCTTCAAAGAGTTTTGGATGATTTGTAATTTGCTTACAATGCTTGCCCTAGTAATGTGACTGGCAATATCCTTCACCGCTATATGCTCGGTAAGCACCGCCACTTTCATATTGTCGGCCACCATAAACATAGCCACATCCGCCACACCAAACAAATTTTTAAGATAGGGGGTATGGCCGGTAAAATTGAATTCCTCTGATTGCGTATTTTTTTTATGGATAGGCGCAGTCACCAGGCCGTCGATATGCCCATCTTTCAATGCTTGTGCGGCAGTTACCAAACTCAGCACAGCGTATTTGCCACCGACATCTGTCAGTTCCCCCGGAGTAATGGCTATCTCGTCTTCCCAGCAATGATATAGGTTCACCTGTTTGTGATTAATGCGACTGGCATCTTTAACACTTGAAAAATTGAAATTGATTTCTGGAAGTGCTTTGCGGTAAAAGTTGACTGCTTTATTGCTGGCAAACAAAACAGGCGTGCAAATCTCTAGCAAACGGATATCGCTGATGGTTTTAATGATAATTTCAAGACCAATGCCATTGATATCTCCACAGGATATGCCAATAACAGGTTTATTTCCAATTAATAAGCTCATATAATCTAAGTATGTATTGAAAAGTAAAAATACAACTTCTTGTTGTAATAGGGCTTAAATACAGTGAATGGTTAATTGTGAAGGGTGAATGGGCAATGGTGAATGGTGAATTGTGAAATGGTGAAATGGTGAATTGTGAATGGTGAATGGTGAATGGTGAAATGGTGAAATGGTGAAATGGTGAATGGCGCAAGTTCGCTCATTCCCAGCAACGTCTCCATAGCGGAGCCTTTGTTTCATCTCAATGCCTCCATGGGACGTTGTGTCGCTAGCGTGTATAATTTTTTGACTTTTGTTCCTGCGGAGCAGCCTATTCTACCGATTTCTTAGATATATCCAATGTACATCCTAGCAAATAAATGGGTTACCCCGCTGGGGTAATTTTCATTATGAATCATTCTACCAATAGATTGCACCGCTGGTGCAAGAATAAGGAACCAATTGAAGGGTGAATGGTGAATGGGCAATTGTGAATTGTGAAATGGTGAATGGTGAATTGTGAATGGTGAATGGTGAATGGTGAAATGGTGAAATGGTGAATTGTGAATGGTGAATTGTGAAATGGTGAAATGGTGAATGGTGAAATGGTGAATTTGTGAATAGTCAATGTTGAATGGTCAATGGTGAATTGTGAATGTTGGAAATCTGCATGCTCCGGAGGAGCAACCTATTTGTAGCAGCGAACAAAATAAAGATTGCCCCAGCGGGGCAACCTATTTACAACAACATCGAATTCGCCGAATTGATTCAATTTGAATGTTACAACAGCTATAAGTTACCACGCTGGTGCAAAGTTGAGCGCAGTAGTGAAATGTGAATGGTGAATGGTGAATTTGTGAATGGTCAATTGTGAATAGTGAATTATGAATGGTGAATGTTGAATGGTGACAATCTTCCTGCTCCGGAGGAGCAACCTATTTGTAGAGCAAAATTAAATTTGCCCCATCGGGGCAACCATTTTCGATAAAGGGGTTGATTTTTCGAGTTGAAAGCGTAAAAGGATTAGACGCAACGTCCCCGATAATAGAAATATAATTCGGCGGGGATGACCGGGAGACGTTGCTTGGAAATGGGAAATGGTGAATGGTCAGTGGTGAATGGTGAAAGTTTGGCCATCTTGTTGTTTCTAAACTATTATACTAATTTATCCAGTACACTATCAGTTATCAGGTATTAATTGCCCATTCACTATTGACAATTGACCATTCAATATTCATCACATGATCAGTTATCCATTATCAGCTATCAATTTTCAGTTATATGCTCAAATGTTCTGCTTACTTTTGCGATAATGTTTAAAATTAAAAAATCATTAGGCCAGCATTTTCTAAAGGATGACATCGTAATTCAGAAAATTATCGATGCCTTACAGGAAGATCCCTTTACCAACTTGCTCGAAGTGGGGCCAGGTGGTGGAGCGTTGACAAAGCATTTAGTAAAAATATCCGATATCCATTTCAAGGCGGTAGAACTGGATGACGAAAAAACGGCTTACCTGATTAAAACTTACCCCGTGTTAAAGGATAAAATCATCGGGCAAAGTTTTTTGGATATTGACGAGCCTTTTGATGAGCCGTTTACAGTGATAGGTAATTTTCCGTACAATATTTCTACTCAAATTTTATTTAAGGTACTAGATTGGAAAGAAAAAGTGCCGGTAGTGATAGGTATGTTTCAAAAGGAAGTTGCACAAAGGGCTGCATCCAAGGAGGGCAGTAAAGTATATGGAGTGCTGAGTGTGCTGATACAAGCTTTTTATGAAGTAGAATATTTATTTGATGTGAGCAACCAGTCATTTAATCCACCTCCCAAAGTTGAGAGCGGCGTAATCAGGTTGAAAAGAAAAACCACCGACCTTACCGTTAAAAGTGAACGCGCTTTTAAGGTGCTGGTAAAAACTGCGTTTAACCAGCGTAGAAAGACCTTACGTAATGCGGTAAAGAGTTTATTTACAACCGAGGTTTTGGCGGACGAACTTTTTAACAGGCGAGCCGAAACCCTCAGTGTGGAAGAGTTTGCAGCGTTAACATTTAGGATGAGCTGAAATATTGCACTACATGTCTAGCAATAATACTCAATTTTCATAATTTAATAGTAAAAGTCGAGCACCGTATTGTAGCGGTAGGTTTTATGCGGTTGAATGCTGATGCCCGCACTTGTGTATTTACCCAATAATATTTTTCTGTGACCTAATGACGGAACATTTTCGTCAATGAGCAAGGATAAAACAATCTCTACTGGGTCATCGTTTCCATAGTCGCAACATTCTCCATAAAAATATTTTTTATTTTCACACTCCGCACTATTCCGCTTGTGCCCTACATATCCGGTTTTACCCGACAGCATTGCATGGCAAACTGCACTTTGATAGCATTTTTCATTATCGGTTATCAGGGGAAGCGGATTCATTGCTAGTAGGGTTGTCAAAAGTGATTGATAATAATACTGGTCCTTGGCTAACTCCTCTTTGCCAGATATGACGGGATATTGAGCCACTACTGTTTTAGCAAATAATGTCGGATAAGCCCTCAAAAGATTGATGACATAAATGACCATCTTCTCTTTTTCGTTCATATAGGTAACATTAGAAGCGGTATTGCAAAGGCGGTATGTTGGCTTATTCCATTCAGTAGAATAGATGGCTAAAGGAGAGGCTGGTGTATTTCCAGCAGTATTTTGTGCAAAGGAAACATTGGAAATCATCAAGCTGAGTAGTACCAATAAATTTTGCATAGAGATTAAATTTTTCTCAATCTACGCAGAGCGACTGAATTCTAATTGTATTTTCATAAATGCTGTACAATTTAATAAATTATTAACAGGGGATGATAGATGATATTGGCGGCTAAAAAATTTTAACCACAGGCCGTTGATTGTTTTTACTTGCTTTAATTCAAATGTACCCGCCAAAAGAAAAGTAGCCTACTGTATTATCCAGCGGTTTTTTACTATAAGTTATCCTGTCTATTTGTAAATAACAAGTTATTTTTTAAGTGTTGCAATCGCTTGGGCATCATTGCTGTATTATGCTTACAACTATATCCACAAAGGATTTCATAATTTAAAAACCATTTTTAGAATCAATAAAGCCCGGTAATGTTAGTTTGCAACTGTTTTCAATTCGGCATAGTTTTACATCAACAATAGCAATCAATAGATGTTGTTGATTGAATTAATTTATCATATAGAGGTTATCAATTTACTGATACCTACTATAGTAAGCCCTTACCAGGGTTATAACAATTGCCAGTTATATAAAATTTCACCAAAACGTTTGCGCTTTTACCGAGTTGGCTGTATGACGAAAATTTTCAAGGTTCTGTGTGCTGCAGCATTCGGAAAGGGACAATTATTATTTACCATTAAAAAACAAAAAAAATGAAAAAATTAATCAGCATTTTAGTAGCCGTTACCACATTGTTAGTAATATCCAATGGTGTGAATGCACAGGCTTTACAGACAAGTTATTCAGTAAGTGTAGAAGAGCCATTTGAAGTAAAATACCTAGGTAATGACGAGAACTACCTAACCTTTCAAATCACTGTACAGCCGAAAGCTTCAGCCAGAGCAATCTTTGCCATTTCCGATAAGAACGAAGGAGAGATTTATGCAACCAACCTTAATAGCCGTTTTGCTTTTAAAACCGTTAAAATTGAAAAGAGAGAAGGTCAGGAATTAAATTTCAAACTGATTTCTGCAGGTAAAACGTATTCCAAATCATTTTCTGTCAATACCAATATTGTAGAAACTACGATTGTATCAGAAAGAGATATTACCAGGTTGTAAATTCTTTTGGGGTAACGCTAGTCGTTACCCCGAATCTTACATCTTGTTGGAAAGGATACAGTTCATTAACTAAACAAAAATTCGATATCGTTTTCGGTGAGTGCTTTTACAAATCCTTCTTCTTCACCTATTAGGTCTTCGGCCAGTTTCTTTTTGCGTTGTTGCAGTAGCATGATCTTTTCTTCGATAGTATTTCTGCAAATCATTTTATAGGCAAACACATTTTTTGTTTGTCCGATGCGGTGGGTACGGTCAATGGCTTGTTGCTGCACCGCTGTATTCCACCAAGGGTCGAATAAGAAAACATAATCTGCTGCTGTCAAATTCAAACCGGCGTTGCCCGCTTTTAAACTAATTAGAAACACTTTTTCACTGGAGTCAGGCTGCTGAAAACTATTTACTAGTTCTTGTCTTTTTGGAATAGGGGTATTGCCATCTAGCCTGCAAAAAGGGATCTGGTGTTTGTTAAAACTTAGTTCAAGTAGGTCAAGCATACCAGTAAACTGGGAAAACACCAATGCCTTGTGGTTGGGAATAATATTTTTAAGTTCCTCCACCAGAATGTCTGTCTTGATGGATGCATAACAAAAAAGGTCTTCTTCTTTTACCAGTTCGCCGGAGTTACATACCTGCCTTAGTTTCAGCATACCATTAATCACACTGAGTTTACCATTATTCAGTCCTTTTTCCTTGATATCGAGAAATATACTGCTGCGCACATTTTCTTTGATGGTGTCGTAGGCCATTTTTTGTTCGATGCCCATTTCACACCAAAGGGTACTTTCAATTTTTTCTGGAAGGTCGGTAGCCACCTGCTCCTTTGTACGGCGCAGAATAAAGGGAGCCGTTAGTTTTTGTAGTGCCCTTATTTTTTCAGGATCCTGGTCGCGGTCGATGGCATCTGCATATTCTCGTTTAAAAAAATCGCGACTTCCAAACATCCCTGGCAATAAAAAACTCAACTGAGCGTAGAGGTCAAAAGTGTTGTTCATAACAGGGGTACCGCTGAGCGCGATGCGAGTGGAAGCAGTAAGCTGGTTTACCGCACGGGTAATCAGGGCGGAAGGATTTTTAATATTATGGCTTTCGTCAATAACGGCAATGCCAAATGGAAGGGCACTCATTTTTTCAATATCTGCTCGCATGGTTCCATAAGTAGTAATTACGATCTGGTGATTACCTTCCGCCATATTTTCGAAAATGCGTTGCGGGCCATGGTGTACATAGGCAGAAAGCTGCGGTGCAAATTTTGTTAGCTCCTGCTGCCAGTTGTACAACAAGCTTGAGGGGCAAATAACCAGGTGTTTTTCTGTAGGGTTTCTTTGGAGTTGGTAGGCTAAAAAGCAGATGGTTTGCAAAGTTTTCCCTAGCCCCATATCATCTGCCAAACAGGCCCCAGCTCCGGCTTCGGATAGCAGCACCATCCATTCAAAACCCTTGTGTTGGTATGGCCTGAGGGTAGCGGCTATCCCTGCTGGTATTTGATAAGTGATTGTATCGGGCTGCTGCCATTGTTGCCACCGCAGCCACCAGTCTTTTTTCATTACATCCTTTAATACCGCTGCATCCTCCGATGATTTATCTTCTATAAGCGCCATCCACTTTGCGATGGTAATATCATTTTTTGAAATTTTTCCATGCTTGATCATGGTGCTATATTGCTGCAGCCATTCATCACTCAAAATACCCAGACTGCCATCTTTTAGCAAGATGGCTTTTTGACCTGCCAGCAACATTTTTTGCAGTTCGGTAAGCACTACCATTTCTTTCCCAAAAGAAAGAGTAAGGGTTACTGTTAGTGTATTGTTTTCATTTTCTTTAATGCTAATAGTGGTAACTGCTTTGTAGGGTGAATAGCGAAAATGTTGCAACATGTCCATCCCCACCACTTGGATATCTTGTTCCAACAAGAAATGGTAAGCTTTTAAAAACCATTGTTTTTTTTGCGCCTCGGCAAATGGTAGGTAATAATATCCGTTGAGTTGCTTAATGAAATTCGGGTGCAGCCCTTCTAGTAATTTCGAAAACTGTCCTTCTGCTATTTTATTCCTTTGGATAACATAGGCCTCTCCAGCGATAGTGATTTCGTGGGTATCTTTAAAGGGCCCATCAACCAAAAATCCTTCGTAGATCCACTGGGGGGTAAGCACTAAAAAGGAGCTACTGATTTCACTCAGTATTACCCGCCTTACCGGCAATGCCTCGATCAAATTTTGGTGAAATAATCCATTGCGATTGACGGGATAGTCTTCTTCCAGCTTGGCTAAAATATGTTGCGCTAATTCCGTTGGCTGGTGCTGGTATTGTTGGGGATTATTTTTATCTAGCCATTCTAGTGTCTGGTAATCTTTGAATGCCAAAATAAAATACTCATTGGCGCTAGAGAGTAAAAATTGGTAGCGTTTAAATTCTTCGATAGCATATTTGGATCCATTTAAGGTAATATACTTTTTCAAGCTCAATGCATCGTTTTCCTTCACTACTTCAAATTGAAGCTGGGGCTTGTAGCTGCTAAAAATGCAGGGGGCTGTTTTAGCATTGGATTGGTCGGCCCATATTTTGTGATACCATTTAAAAAGGGAGGTAAAAGGTTTGAGTGTTTCGAATAATCCGTGTAGTTCCCTTAGCAAAGCGGCTTCATAAAATTCAGGATAATTCATCCCAGTTCGTCCGGTTTTATATTTTGACCGGATGCTATGATTTCTAACATCGCTATCCCCTACGCTAAAATATTTTAGTAACTGTTTTGCCTCTTTAGGCATTGAGGGAAAATGGGCGTTGATTTCACGGATATCAAGGTCACCGATTTGAAAGCTAGTCTCCATTGCAGTTTTTCGAATATGGAGGGTTTGTACTATAGAAACATTTTTTAATAACTGTTGTGGGGTTAGCAACAGGCCTGTTTTATTTTCTTCTGTAATCGCCATCATCAATTGTATTCGGCGGCAAACTTAATTAGATAAGATTGGATTTCAATAATTAAAAAAACGCTAGGTTGAAATGTTCATCAACCTGCACATTGCCAGCAATGTCCCCGACGGCGGCTAGTAGCCCCGTCGGCGGTTAAGGAGTGAGTGGTGAGTGGTGAATGGTGAATGGTGAATGGTGAATGGTGAGTGGTGAATGGTGAGTGGTGAATGGTGAGTGGTGAATGGTGAATGGTGAATGGTGAATGGTGAATGGTGAATGGTGAATGGCGCAAGTTTGCACATTCCCAGCAACGTCTCCATGGCAAATTCTTCGTTTCAAAAATAAGCTTCCATGGGACGTTGCGTTGCTTCAGTGTAATTTTTTGTGGATTGAATGCGTATAAAAGTTCGACGCAACGTCCCCGACAGTAGCGTTCAATTCGGTGAGAATGCACGGGAGACGTCGCTGGGAATTATTGGGATTTGGGGAGGGGGTGAATG
>CANJAW010000037.1:0-12603 GCA_947472215.1 Chitinophagaceae bacterium | reverse complement strand
GAATTGGGAAGATTGTATAAATTGAATCTCCACGGCAGTTGATTTTTATCTCATGGGTGTGCTTTTTTCTTTATTATACACTTGCCCCACCCTTCTACATAAAAAAATGCATACATTGCGATTGTATATAGTAAATTTTACAATCAATTATTGGAACATTGTATGAAAAAAGTAGGTTGTTTTTATTTAACCCTTTGTTTTTTTACGGGTGTTTTTGCTCAGCAAAAGCCCAATATTATTTATATCTATGCCGATGATTTGGGGTATGGTGAATTAGGTTGTTATGGCCAGCAAAAAATAAAAACGCCGAATCTGGATCAAATTGCGCGCGAAGGAATTAGATTCACCCAGCACTATACCAGTGCCCCTGTTTGTGCTCCTGCCCGCTGTATGTTGATGACTGGAAAGCATAGCGGCCATAGTTATATCCGGGGCAATTACGAATTAGGCGAATTTGGAGATAACCAGGAGGGAGGGCAAATGCCTTTGCCTGAAGGAACTTTCACCATTGCCCAACTGATGAAGCAGGCAGGGTATACTACCGGCGCGATTGGTAAATGGGGATTGGGTATGAATGCCACTCCGGGCGACCCCAACAAGCAAGGCTTTGATTATTTCTATGGTTACTTAGATCAAAAGCAGGCACATAATTATTATCCTACCCATCTTTGGGAAAATGGCAAATGGGATTCACTGCACAACCCTTTTATAAAAGTGCATCGTCCGCTTTCAAAAGATGCATCCGATACGGCATTCCTTAATTTCAAGGGAAAGGATTATTCACTTACTAAGATGGCTGAGAAAACGCTGGCATTTATCCGACAAAATAAAAACAAGCCCTTCTTTTTGTACTTGCCCTATACGGCCCCACATGTATCATTGCAGGCACCCGATGAGGCGGTGAATGAGTACAGGGGTAAATTTGATGAAAAACCATATCGGGGTGAGCGAGGTTACGCCTCCACACTTTATCCTTTGTCTACTTATGCGGCAATGATTACCTATTTGGATAAGCAGGTAGGTAGCGTGATGAAGCTGCTGAAAGAATTGGGGCTCGACTCAAATACGATGGTGTTATTTTCGAGCGACAATGGTGCTACTTTTGATGTGGGCGGTACCGATACCAATTTCTTTAATAGTGTGGCTGGATTAAGAGGAAGAAAGCAAGATCTGTATGAAGGAGGAATTCGGGAGCCAATGATTGCCCGCTGGCCTGGAAAAATTCCTGCTGGCAAAGTTACCGATCATGTATCTGTTCAGTTTGATGTAATGGCAACTCTTTCCGAGATAACTGGTGTAAAGGCAAGGCCCAATGATGGGATTTCATTTTTACCCACTCTGATGGGCAAAGAAAAAAATCAAAAAAAACACGACTTTCTTTATTTCGAATTTCCGGAAAAAACAGGCCAGGTAGCCATTCGTATCGGGGATTGGAAGGGGGTGAAAAGTAATATGAAAAAGGATAGAAATGCTTCCTGGGAAATCTATAATCTTGCAACAGACACCAATGAAACCAATGATGTTGCTGCAAAGCATCCAGCATTGGTTCAACAAATGGAAGTAATTATGAAAAGAGAGCACCAGTCGGCCCATATAAAAGAATGGGAATTTGTTGATCCTAAATTTTCTGCAAAATAGTACAATGATATTTCACAGTAGGCCAATAGCTGTTGCTTTTTTGAAGCAACTTTTTATAGCCTGAAATTAAATAATTGAATCATGAATAAAATATGCCTATTTATCATCGCATTGCTTTCAAACGTACTTGTTGATGCACAGCAAAAGCCCAATGTTATCTTCATTTTGGCAGATGATTTGGGGTATGGCGATGCAAGCTGTTATGGTGCTACCAAGATTAGTACGCCTAACTTAGATAAGCTGGCTAGTAGGGGTATACGCTTTACCAATGCCCATTCCACCTCTGGCACCTGTTCACCTTCCCGCTATGCTTTAATGACGGGACAGTATCCCTGGCGAAAAAAAGGCACAGGTATTTTACCAGGCGATGCGGCACTGATTATTCCTACCGACCAAATGACTTTGCCATCCCTTTTTCAAAAGGCCGGCTACACAACCGCTGTTGTAGGGAAATGGCATTTGGGCTTGGGCAACACCATAGCAAAAGAATGGAATGCCATAATAAAGCCAGGTCCCCTTGAAGTAGGATTTGATTACTCGTTCATTTTCCCTGCTACCGCAGATCGCGTACCTACTATTTTTATAGAAAATCACCAAGTGGTTGGATTAGATCCTACTGACCCTATTGAAGTTGATTATGCAAAAAAAGTGGGTAATGATCCCACCGGAAAAGATCATCCTGAATTACTTAAAATGAAGGCTTCTCCTGGACAGGGCCATGACAATACGATTGTAAATGGCATTGGTCGCATAGGATTTATGAGCGGGGGTAATAAAGCAAGATGGTCTGATGAAGAAATGCCCCTTACATTTTTAGCAAAGGCGAAAGAATTTATTGAGGCCCAAAAAAAACAACCATTTTTTCTTTATTATGCGTTAACCGAACCGCATGTACCCAGGATGCCCTCCACGATGTTTAAGGGAAAAAGTAAGTTGGGTTATCGGGGGGATGCTATTTTGCAATTGGATTGGACCGTGGGCGAAATTATGAAACAGTTGGATTATCTGGGAATTGTAAAAAACACCTTAGTTATTTTCAGTAGTGATAATGGTCCCGTATTGGATGATGGATACCAGGATGAGGCGGTTACAAAACTAAATGGACATACGCCAGCTGGCTTATTGCGTGGGGGCAAGAGCAGCCTTTTTGAAGCAGGTACTAGGGTCCCTTGGATTGTTAGTTGGCCCGAGAAAATTAAACCTGGTGTTTCCGACGCTATGATATGCCAGGTGGATTTACTTTCTTCATTCGCAAACCTCCTAAAAATAAAATTGCCTAGTGGGGATGCAATGGATAGTGAAGATATGCTCAATGCTTTGTTGGGTAAATCTCCGAAAGGAAGAACGGTTCTGGTGGAACAGGGATTGTTGTCAACTGCCCTAGTAAAAGATAAATGGAAGTACATTGAAGCAAATAATCGGCTTGCTATGAATTTGCATACAAATACTCAGCTGGGAAATAATCAACAGGCACAATTGTATGACCTGAAAAATGATATTGGTGAAAAAAATAACCTTGCTGAAAAATACCCACTAATAGTAAATGAATTAAATAGCTTGTTGCAAAAAATTAGGGAAGGAAAAGGGGTGAGGTAGTTGCTAAAATACTTGTGATAAGTTAATCGTTTTTTTTACTGCTTTTTTTGGTTAATGTATTAATTTTGTACTTATAATTTTACTTCTCAAATATTGTAATGAATCCATTTGCCGAATTGGTCGTAAAAAATTTTTCCGAAATTTTTCCAGAATCTCCCAAATTATATTTTTCTCCCGGACGAATCAACCTTATTGGTGAACATATCGATTATAACGATGGTTTTGTAATGCCTGCCGCTGTCGACAAAGGGATTTACTATGCCATCGCTGAAAACCATACGGACACTATCCATTTTTATGCACTTGATTTTGACGAGCAGTATATAGTTTCAATACATGACATCAAAAACAATAATAACTGGCGAAACTATGTACTTAGTATTGTAAACGAAATAAGTTTGCTCGGCAGTAGCATCCGTGGTTTCAACTGTGTTTTTGGAGGTGACATTCCCCGAGGTTCTGGCATGAGTTCCTCCGCAGCGGTAGAAGGAGGATTGGCATTTGCATTGAATGAAATGTTTGCTATAGGGCTCAATAGGGTAGAGCTAGCATTGCTTTGTCAAAGGGCAGAACATAATTTTCCCAATGTACAATGCGGCATTATGGACCAGTTTGCCAACATGTTGGGAAAAAAAGATCACGTGATGCTGTTGGATTGTAAAAGTTTGCAGCATGAGTATTTTCCATTATTGAAGGAGGGGTATAAAATTGTGTTGATCAATTCTAAGGTGCAGCATTCCCTTGCGGCAGGTGAATACAACCTCCGCAGACAACGATGTGAACAAGGACTTACCATTTTACGATCATTGCTTCCTATTCAATCATTCCGCGATATTGCCACAGTAGATGAAATGGAAATCGGAAGAAGCCGTATGCCAGTAGAAGTATATAATTGTTGCAAATATGTGGTAGAAGAAATTGGACGTACCAAAAAAGCTGCCGCATTATTGCAGTTAAATGATATGAAAGCCTTTGGAAATTTGATGTATGCAACCCATGAGGGCTTGAGTAAATTATATGAAGTAAGTTGTGCTGAATTGGATTTTTTGGTAGATCAGGCAAAGCAATACCCTGCTGTAATTGGTTCAAGGTTGATGGGCGGCGGCTTTGGTGGTTGTACCATAAATATAGTGGAAGAGGATGGAGTGGACGATTTTATTGGTCAAACTATTCTTGCATACCAGGAGCTATTTGCTATCAATGCGGAAGCTTATATTGTTGCTACTTCCGATGGAACTAGGGAGATAGCCATTACACCTTAATGTAAATTTTCTTTTTGTCCAGCAACCATGCAAAAAACCACATCATTGTAATAAAACAAAGCGCATATATCAATGAGCCTGCATTGGGCACTGATGGAAAAATAGGTTTGCAAACCTGCTCATAAAACCAGCCAAAAGGAGTAAGAAAGGTTTGTTTCCCATCAATGCCCATCTTACCTGGAATTTGAATCAGTGCCAGTAACCTTGGCAATGCACCACTCAATACAAAAATGAACAGGGCATTTTTACCAAAAACATCAAAAAAGCTGCTCCATCTACCTTTCCATTCCTTGAACTCAATTGTATAAATCATTACTGCCATTATAATCAGTGCTAGCCCTGAAGTATAAATGGTATAACTACTAGTCCATATTTTTTTGTTGATAGGAAATACCATATCCCAGCAATAGCCTGTAAAAACTAATACAGCACCGGCTACGAAAAGACCATTGACCATCTCTTGGGTTTTACCTTTTTGTATTATATAGCTACCTACTAGCCATCCAAATATTACCTGTACGATTGCTGCGGGTATACTCATTAATCCTTCGGGATCAAAGAGAGCACCTTCTCCTTTGTAGATATGTGCCTCTCCCACCAATGCCAAATCTATCTTGGTTCCAAACCAACCCGAAAGGCTGAAAGGGTCTGCGGGGTTGGCAGCAATGCATACAAACCAATAGGCTAATAATATAAATGCACTTACTATAAAAGCCCCTTTTTGTTTGCAATAATGTGCAATAATCGATGCAAAAAAGTAGCAAAGGGCAATGCGTTGTAGTACGCCAAAGATGCGCACCCCTGATGCTTTTCCGTCCGCAGTAATAAAGGCCCATGGCTTAGTTACAATCTCTCCGTTATCCCATTTGATAAAAGGGAACCAATTCAATAGTAAGCCTATTATAAAAATTAGCAAAGTTCTTTTTAAAATTTTTTTCCAGAAGGCAGTTTCACCCGCTGCTTCCAATTTAGGCAATACGAAGGCCATGGCATTACCAACAGCGAATAAAAAAAAGGGAAAAACCAAATCGGTTGGGGTAATACCATGCCAGGGAGCATGTTTTAATGGAGCATACATATGACCCCAGCTGCCAGGATTATTTACCAATATCATGAGTGCTACAGTAGCACCTCTAAATACATCGAGCGAGTAGAAGCGTTGGTTCATTGCAGGTGACTGATTAATTACTGGTAAGTAAGGTAATTCATTCTTTTCAATCAACCCAATTCATCTTAGGCCTTCTCACTGAGTTCTAGCCACCGCATTTCTTTTTCATCTAATAACTGCACAATATTACCGATGCGTTCTGCGGCTTTTTGTAGTTCATCAAAACCTGGATTGCCCTCATTCATTTTAATTTCTAGCGCAGCTTTTTCTTTTTGTAATTCGGGCATTTCCTTTTCCAGTAATTCCAATTCTCTTTTTTCTTTGAAGGAAAATTTTTGTCCATTGGAATTGGAGCTAGTTGCTTTCACCGGCTCTGCCAATTTTGGCTCCTGTTTCATAATCTGCCGGTCGTCGGTTAGGCTGCCATTGGCGATGGCTTCTCTGTATTGAGTATAGTTACCAGGATAGTCTCTTATCACACCATTGCCTTCAAAGGCAAACAGATGATCTACCATCCGGTCCATAAAATAACGGTCGTGACTTACGATGAGAATACAGCCTGGGTATTCCATTAAAAATTCTTCGAGGGTACGCAAGGTTTGTAAATCCAAATCATTGGTAGGCTCATCGAGCACCAGAAAATTGGGGTTTAAAAAAAGTACACTCATTAAATGCAGTCTGCGTTTTTCACCACCACTTAGTTTGCTCAGTGGGGTAAATTGTTGCTCTGCAGAAAAACCAAATTTCTCCATGAACTGGCTTGCACTGATCTTGCTACCATCATTGAGCGGAAAAAATTCTGCCATTGATTTAACATATTCAATGGCCCTTTTATCTTCTTTGTATACCAGCCCATCCTGACTGAAGTTGCCAAATACTACGGTGTCGCCGTGATTAATTTTACCACTATCAGGCTTCTCTAGTTGCAAGGCTATTTTCAGGAAGGTGGATTTGCCTACCCCATTTTTTCCTACCACGCCGATTCGCTCACCCCGTTTGAATGTATAATCAAATCCTTTCATGATGGAAAGGTCGCCATAGCTTTTATGCACTTTTATCAATTCTAGGATTTTTCCACCTAGCCTTGTCATCTTCACCTGTAAGCTTACTTCTTCTACTTCCTTCTTTAGTTTCACGCGGTCTTCCACATCAGCAAATGCATCCTGGCGGCTCTTGCTTTTGGTGGTGCGTGCCTTGGGTTGCTTGCGCATCCATTCCAGTTCTTTGCGAAAAATATTTTTGTCCTTCTGCAGTTCACTTTGCTGTACTTCTAGCCGAAGACTTTTTTGCTCTAAAAAATTATCATAATCGCCTTTGTAGACGTACACTTTTTCCTCATCAATTTCTACGATTTCATTACATACCGCGTCTAAAAAATAGCGATCATGGGTAACCAATAGTAGGGTCACTTTTGCTGCGGCAAGATAATCCTCCAGCCATTCAATCATCTCTACATCCAAGTGGTTGGTAGGCTCATCCAGTATCAATAAGCAGCGGCCTGCATGTAAATCAGCTTCAATTAGCGCCTGCGCTAAGGCAACTCGTTTCTTTTGTCCTCCACTAAGGTTGCCTACCTGCTCATTGAGGTGGTGCAGGTTGAGTTTGCCCAAGATCTGTTTTAGATCGCTTTCAAAACTCCAAGCATTGAGGTCATCGAGCCGGGCCATTAGTTCCCCCAATTTGTCAATATCTTCCAGTCCTTCTTCCAAAAACTGCTCATATTCTTTTACCACTTTCACCACGGGGTTGTCGAGGCGGAGCACATTGTCCCAAATGCTTTTAGTGCCATCGAAGTCATTGTCTTGCTGCAACATGACCACTTTGATGTCTTTATGAACCCAAACGGTTCCCTCATCGGGAGTATCCAGACCGGTAATGATTTTCAATAAGGTACTTTTTCCGCTGCCGTTGCGGGCCACTAAGGCTATTTTATCTCCTTCTTCTACGTTTAAAGTGATATTCTTAAAAAGTGTTCTAACCCCGAAGGTTTTGCTGATATTTTCTATGGAAGCGTAATGCATGGCGGCAAAGGTAACTCAGAATGGGAAACTGAAAACCGATTAATGGTATTTAGTTTAAAAGCATTGAAATCATTGTCATTTTTATTCCCAACATATGAAGAAATGATTGAATAAAGACTGGCTTAATGATGAATTAGTTGAGTGGAATCTTAATAATTTTGTAGAAAATTGGAAAGCGTTTCAATATGGTCTGTGTTAATGTAATCGACCTTTAATTTAATCAATTCTTCCCATATTTGCGGATCGTCAGGGCTAGCCCAAAACCGGACCGGTTTATGCAAAAGATGTGCAAAAATGACTTTTCTTTCAATTTTATTTTTCTCCATTTCTGAAAGCGAATCCCTTCCTTTCAATTTACAGTATCGTTTAAAATTATTACTTAGCAGGGCAATTTTTGACAAAGCGGCTTCGCTGTATTTCTGGTTGAGGCGACCATCAAACCAAATATAATCTGGGTAGTCAATGAAAGCCGATGAATTCGGCTGATTACCGGAAATGACGATTAGAATTGTTTTATTGTTTGTAATGGATGGAAATTTTTTTAATAGCTCAATGAGTACATTGAGTGTGGAAGTACTCTCTGTTTTCAAGTCGATCAGCAGTTGCAGCTTCTTAGTTTGATCCTTATATACGAATCCATTATTTTCATCAAGCAGCTTCGCTAAAGGAACAAGGTACATCGACTCCAGTGTTTTATGTTTCTTCAACTTCAATGGACTATGGCCCACCAATAAAATATTATTTAATAAGTAAACATCGGCTTCGATGGATCCAAACTGATTTTGATAGGCCTGATGAAAAGGACTATGCTGTTTATAATCGTTGTGGGAATGGGCATTTGCTGAAGTATACAAAGCGTCCTGCCCAAATATTGGAGCGATCATACAAAAAAATAAAAGCAGCAACGCAACTTTTTTAAAAGGCATGGTTTTTCTTAGGATGAATATTGTACTTAAAAATAATTAATTTTTCAATACGCTGACCTGTTTATTTCATAGCGTAAACTGAAAAATATATTACTATTTGATTTTCTGTAACTTAAGCAGAATATTTATTTTTAGCACTCAATCGTTTAAATAAAAAATCGGCTGAGTTCTTCGATCGGAGCTATTCTTTATTTTGAACCCGGATATTTTGCAAGGCCTTTAGCATAAAACCAGATGATCCGATTCATTTTATCATCTTCACCACCATCCACTTCTTTAAATACTTCCAATTGTGATTGGAGTGCATATTTTTTTGCTTTCCCCTGCAATGCATGGAGGGGTTTGTTCATCTGGTCAAGGGGGATAATATTCGGTAGGGCGGTATAAGTCATGCTGTTCTTAGTTTTTTGAAAACAATCTGTCATTAGTCTGGCGGTGCCATCCATTATGTTCATAGGGGGAAGTCCCAAAATTTGTTCAATGGTTCTTAAAATGGAAGTCTGGTTGTAATTGGAAGTCACTAGTTTGCCAGTGCTATAAGCACTCAGTACCAAGCCAATGGTTCTATAAGCAGAAATATGGTCCCATCCACCTTGCGAGTCATCCTCGGTGATGAAAATTGCGGTTGAATCCCAGTACTTGCTTTTGCTAATCATCTCTACAATTCTGCCCACAGCCAAATCATTGTCGGCCACCATGGCATTGGGGGTAGGGAAATTAGGAGAGGTGCCGGCACTATGGTCATTGGGAAGAGACATTACCATTAGGTTGGGCATATTTGCTGCCTGTTCATAAGCCTTCCATTCCTGCATAATGATGTCTGCTCTTTGTTGGTCGCTGAAGACAAGGTTATCGCAGTCCGGAAAAGTGGGAGAAATAAGTGGGCGAATTCTTGCGATGGTGGTTTTGTTATACCAGTCGGGTTTTTTACCCGCCTTGTATTTTGAATACAAATCCGCCCATTTCAATTTATTGTCATATTCTGTTTCACAGGCTTCGCCATAAATCCGCACTGTTTTTCCATGGTCTGCTGCCAGGTTCCAAATAAAACCATTCTTGTTGTATACCAATGCATCCTCCTGACGATGCGGGTAACTTCTAAACCAGGCGCGAACCATTTTTTCAACATAGTCGGATACCATGCCGGCATCCGTCCACTGGTGGCCTTCAGCCGATGATTTGCCCGATGCATAAAAATCATCCATCCAGCCATATTTTTTTGCCAGGGCGTGCATATTGGGGGTTACTTTTTCACCGAAAACACAGAGCGAACTGTCGCCTCTTCCTTGGGGGATATCTCCAAAAACCTGGTCATAGGTTTTATTTTCTTTAATGATATATACAATATGTTTAAATATCGACGGTTCCCCAATTCGCTCTGGAACGGGTACGGGTGCTATACCAGCACGGGGAAGTAAATGTAGTTGGGTTGTTCTATTCAGCAAATTCAATTGGGTTACTGCTGCTGTATATTTTTCTAGTGTGGTTTTGTCGGGGACTGGTATAATACTCACCGAAGCCAGTTGATTGTGAATGGACCTTGCTTTTTGTTTTTCATCGATTACATTGGCACCGTCTGATTCGAGGTTGGTAACTACTAGGCTGTTTTGAAAAAGTGTAAGTCCGCCGGGATAGGCTTCTGTAGGAATATACCCAGTTACCGCAGAGCTGCTTGTTCCTTTTGCGGAAGCATTTTTTCCAAGTCGAACCACGGCTATTGCATTATCGAATCCATTGGCTACATATAGTATACTATTGTCTGCATTCAATTTCAGTGCATTGGGGGTGCTGCCCTGCAGACCTAATTTTCCATTTAGTAATCCCACTTCAATCGATTCAGCAACTGCATCCGACTGGGTGTTGATTACAGAAATTACATCACTTGAGCCGTTAGCTACAAAGATAAATTTTCCATCGTCAGCAGCTGCTACTGCATTGGGGTGCAGGCCTACGTTGATTTCGCTGATATTTTTTCCGGTGGAAGCATCCAACACGGATACCGTTCCGCTTGAAGTAGCTCCGGTACGGGGGTCGGTATAAGCAAGCCCCCAAGGCACACCTGCTCTTTCTTTGCTACTATCTGTAGCGGTTGCACCCGCCCAGTTGCTCACATAGATTTTTTTATTTGCCATCGCTACACCATAGGGTGCTACACCTGTAGCGGCACGCCAAACAATACTCCGGTCGCTCCAGCGGATCTTCAATAATTCATTGTTGCCATTTAAGACTACATAAAGAAAAAGTACTCCCTGCTCCCTTGAAATTTCGATTTCATTGGGAAGCGCATTCGAGGCTGGACTTATTTTTCCAATTGGAAAGTCTGAAAAATTGGTGAAGCCATCCTTTCTCCATTCTGCAATCATTATGGCCGATTTGCTGCCCCCTCTTTCCGCTGCACTCCATACCACCCAGGTTTTTCCATCTTCTGTAAATGAGCGGATTCCAGAATAGGTGCTCATATAATTGCCATAACGAGCAATATCTGAAAAGGTCCAACGACTGATGATCTTTTTTTGAATGGCATCCATTGCTACAATACCATACCGATCTTCGATGACCAGTTTACCATCCTTGCTTAATATTGCCGCGTCTAGTGCGTGATTTTCCATATCAGGATTGCCAAAGCGAATCACCGTTCCAGCGGAATGAATAATCCGGTTAAAAGGCATCAATCGAAGGGAATCATTTTGCCTTCTCAGGAAATCTGACAAAGCCTCAATATGGTCGGTATTGAGATAATCGATTTGTAGATTGATTAGTTCCTTCCATGCTGATGGGAAATCGGGTGTTGCCCAGAAACGGATGGGCTTTTTTAATTGATGCACTTTTTCCACCAACGCGGTAATGATTTGCCGATCCGACTCAGGTAAGGAGCTTTTCCCATTCCACTTACTATATTCTTTAAAATCATTGCTTAGCATTGCGATTCTAGTTAAGCTAGCCTTGCTGTAATCCTTATTAAGTCGGCCATCAAACCAAATAAAGGATGGATAGGAGATATAACTGCTTTCTGCAGGTCTATTGCCAGTAATGACAATGCGGATTTTTGGATTTTGAATAATGGCTGGGAATTTTTTTAATAGCTTCACTAGTGCATTGAGCGTTAGTACGCTATCCGTTTTTATGTCAATCAGCAATTGAAGTTTTTTGTTTGGGTCTTTGTAAGGGGATCCTCCGTTTTGCTTAATATAATTGGTTAAAGGTGCTAGGTACAGTGTTTCTAGGGATCGGGTTTTGATCAGGTGTGCTGAATCATGGCCAACAAGTAACAACCCGCTCCAAAGGTGAATATCTGCTTCGATAGAGCCAAACTGCTCGTGATAAGCCTGAAAAAAAGGGGTAGACTGCTCATAATCATTGTGTGAATGCGCATTGGCAGCAGTATAAACTTCTACTTGTCCAAATATTGGTGCAAAAAAAGAAGCGCAGAGAAGCAACGAAATTAATTTTTTAAGGCTCATAGTATTATTTCAATTTAAATCCACTCAATATTAATTCATATTTGGCTGATTTTGCTTTTTTTGACTTATAGAGAGATTATTTTAAGTTTAAGTTTTAGGTATTCTTCCATGTGATAAGGTAGTTTACTGCCTGTTTAATTTGCACAACCGGTTGTGCAAAAAATATTGTATAATTATTTTTATAGTTTAAATAATTGTAATATAATTGCCAAGTAAATTGTACCAAAAAACGGAGGATACCTATTTCAACTGTTTGCTGGATTATGAACTAGAAATTCCAAAAGTCAATACTGTCGGTCATTTTAACAGATTGTAGCAATAACCGTAGCAGTGAGTTGGAATTTTACTGGGTTATATTTTGGGGCAGTTTAAATAGGAGACTACTCCTTTACAATCAAGGTTTTTGTAGAAGTAATTCCATTGAAATGCGTAAATTGATGGCAATAAAACGCAAATTGACTTTGGTTGATTTGTTGTTGGTTATATATTTGATAAGATTATTGGCACTAAAACCAATAATTGACGATTGAATATTGCTTTTTATTTTTTTACTATATTTTAACAATGGTTTACTTAAAGTAAATAAATTTG